>JALZUX010000626.1 GCA_023301405.1 Granulosicoccaceae bacterium
TGCGGCGGGGGTTTGGCTCAGGTACATGTCGAGCATTTCATGGGCGTCATCGACGCCCGTTTTCTTGAGTGCAGAAAATAACTGCATAGTGCAGTCAATACCCTCATTTTCCAGGGTTGTGCTCGCATCAGTAAGGGCTCTTCTGGCCGCGCTACTACTTAGCTTGTCGCTTTTCGTGAGCAGGCAGTGCAACGCCGTGTTTCCCTGCAGTGCCCACTCGATTAGCCGCCAGTCATGATCAGATAGGGCGTGGCGAATATCCATCACGATTACCAGGCACCGCAGTGGATCGCGACTGAGCAGGTAGCCGCCTAATGTGGTTCGCCAATGCTTGATTTGTGTTTTAGACACTTTGGCGTAGCCGTATCCCGGTAAGTCAACAATATAATAGCCAGGGGTTACCTCAAAATGGTTGATCAATTGGGTTCGCCCTGGCGTTTTGCTGGTGCGGGCGAGTTTTTTGTTGCGAGTGATCACATTAATGGCACTGGACTTGCCGGAATTTGATCGTCCAGCAAACGCCACCTCGGCCAGGCTGTCATCAGGAAGTTGATCCAGCGTGTGAGCGCTTGTTGTAAAACTTGTATTAAAATATACGGGATTGGTCATACGTTTTGATGGCGTCAGTGTTGATAGTTATACATAACAGGGTCGGAATCGTTGCCCAGGATTTGTTACAATACAAGAGATATCTCTTATGTGCTTCTACTTTCCGTTGAAGCGATCGCCCTACAGGATAAATTCAGGTGTAATGATGCGTAAATCATTGGTTGTTGTATCTTTATGTGGATTGCTGGTTTCAGCATGTTTTATCAGTATTGGTCAGGCTAGCGAGACAACAGGCTCGTCCGCCGAAGCGGCCGACCTTAAAGAAAATATAAGCCACGGTGATGCCGAGGCGGGCAAAGCGGCATCAGCTGTTTGTGCTGGTTGTCATGGAGCTGACGGTGTTGCTGCCATAAAATCGTATCCTAATCTGGCCGGGCAGGGTGCGGCTTATCTTGTTAAACAGCTAATGGAATTTAAATCAGGTGCTCGTGAGAATGCGATCATGGCGGGTATGGTTGCGGCACTTGATCAAACAGCAATGGAAAATCTAGCTGCCTATTATGCAGGACTGCCAACGGCTGAAGGTATTTCTGCTAGCACTGAAGACCTGGCCTTGGGCCGTGATATTTTTCGCGGTGGGATCGGCGCAATCGGTGTGCCTGCTTGCATGAGTTGCCACGCTCCTGATGGTGCTGGTAATGATGCGGCGAAATTTCCAGCCCTAGGTGGTCAGAATGCTGAGTATTTGGCTTTAGCGCTACAGAATTTCAGGTCTGGTGCTCGTGCCAATGATCCAAACAAAATGATGAGGCTTGTTGCGGAGCGATTGTCCGACAAAGAAATTACTGCGCTTGCTAACTTTTTGCAAGGTCTGCACTAGCAAGCTCACCGTAGTTATTGGCTGAGCCGGTCATTGAGAGTCGGCTTTCCAAATATCGACAATGTTGAGTCTATCACCGTGGCTCCACTTTGAACCCAGGATGAAGGTTCATTCGCAAGCTATTATGAAGCACTTGTGCTACGGGTTGTAAGCTTTAAGAATCAACGGTAATGCATTCATTAAGATAACAGACCATCCGTAAGCGCAAGTACATTACAACCGTGTTCATAATGGCGAGTATAAAAGCGAAGCATCGCATCGATAGCTTATAGCTGCCGGCCTTATCCGTGATTGGTGGTGTGTTAATAAATTGGTTGCCCAATTAAAGGGGAGTTTGCTCACCTTTTAAATGTGCCGTTGAAAAGTTTGTTGAATAGAAAAAGCCTCTCAAATTATGAGAGGCTTTTTTGTTTTCCCGTACTGTCTTTAAAAAATTAAGTTTACCTCAAGCGTTGTTGTAGCTCTTCGATTGTTGCCGCCATGATTCCTTTTTCAGCAGATGTCTGTGCCAGTTGTCGGCGAAGATCTGCAGCATCGGGAGGATAGTAATTGCCGGATAGTTGAGTATTTAGTGAAGCCGTTTGACGTTCTTGATCTGCAAGTCGTGTCCGAAGCTGGTCGCGCTCATAGCCCATTTCGTTCAGTTCAGCCTGTAGTTGTTGAACCTGTTCAGCGGAACCACCACTGGAGGGTCGGCGGTTATCCTGTTGTGTGATTTGCAGATGGCGATTTTCTTCGGTTAGGCGGTCTACTTCTACGTTTAGAGAATTTACCATTGGTCGTAGACGTGCCACTTCCAGTTCCATGTCATTGGCGTCGCTGCCTTCGTATCTGAGGGCGTCTGCCACGGCAACTTGCACCCGATCTTCAAAGCCGGCTTGTTCTTGTTCAAGCCTTAGTGACCACTGGCGAAAGTCTTCACGTTCTCGCTCTATGGTTTCGGTTTGTTGTCTTAGGCGATAGAGCTCGGATAAAGCGTCTTCTCGCTCGCGTGCTTCGGTGGCGATGCGTTGACGTAGTTCTGCATTTTCTTTATTCGCTGAGCGTAACTCAGACACTTCTCTTTGTAGAGCGATATACCCATCATTGGTTTCGACTGAACTTAGTGAGCTTAGCTTATCTTTGGTGTGGTGAAGTTCACCCGACATTTGTTGAATTCTGCGATCTTTTTCATCTGAAGAGGATTTAAGTGCTTTGGTCAGGTTTTGCAACTTGTGATTTTTAGCGCGCTCTTCATTTAGTTGCTGTTGAAAGTTCTGTGTTTCAACCAAGCCACTTTCGAGTTGCGAATTAAGCTGCCGTTGTTGCAGGCGTGCTCGTTCGACGTCTTCTCGATTGCTATCAATTTTTGTATTTAAGGCGGCAATTTTTGTACGCAGATTATTATTTTCGTCATCCAGTGACTGATTAGATTTTTTAAATCTAGAGACGACACGGGCGTGATCTTCTTCGGTATCTGCCAGCGTGTTGCGCCAGTCATTCTCGGTACTTCTGGCGCGGCGCTGATGGCCCAGCTTGCCGATTGCCCATCCGATAAGAAGGCCAATAAGCCCCGCCAGAGCAAGCCAAATCAGCATCTTTGTGATGAGATACATCAGAGACGGGCTCAATGATGATAGAAAGGACATTAACGGGACTCCACTAGAGATTAAATTCTATACGTCTGTTGGCGGATTGACCTTCACTTGTCTCGTTATCCGCTACAGGTTTTGTTTCGCCATAACCAATGGGTCGCAGGCGATTGTCTGGTACTTCTTTTATGGTCAGATAATCGCGTACCGCGATGGCTCGCTTTTTACTTAACTCGAGATTGGCAATGGCGTCCCCCGTGCTGTCGGTATGGCCAGCAATCTCAATTACTTGTTCACTGTACCTGAGTATAACGGCAGCAGCTTGATCGAGCACTTCCTTGGCATCCGGGGTTAGTGTGGTTTCGCCCTTATTAAACACAATGGCTTTAGTGTTAAGTGCATTGAGTTCTTTAATCATTTCTTGTGCGAGTAACTCTTCGCTGCTGACGGCGATGGATTGAGATTCTAACGCAGCAAAGTTATTTACCACTTTAAGCTTATCACCCGTTATTTCAGCGCTAGCGCTGGCAAGGGTACGGCCGAACAGTCGATCGTTTGTTTCGCCACTTAGCAGCAATTGTCCACTGTTGATGCTGACTGAAAAATTGTTAATAGATTTAACATTGTCGGTGACTTCAATAGCTTCGTCGAGCCAGTCTGACTCTGCGATTGAATCATCAATGATCAGGCTATCTGAAAAAGAGTCAAACAGGGTCTTCATGCCTTCACGAAGGGTTTCAGCTTCTTGCGTGGTACTGACCGTACCGGCTATTTGTATTTCGCCACCTATGGATCTGATTTTCAAAGAGGCGGGGCGCTTTGTCACGGTACCTGAATTGATCTGTGGTGTCGGTAGCTGATTGTCGTTGGTGCTGAGCGTGAAGTCACCGGTGACCTCCAGGTAGGGGCCAAGCAATCGTTCGGCCATCGCGCTTTTTTGTGTACCCATAGTTTCTGAGGAAACCATGCCGCCGATCAACGCGCTGTTCTGAGTGATTTTCAATGATGGATTGTCGATATTATCCATTTGATCAATAAGCATGATAGCGGCATCCAGCCAGACTGGATCAGCTGACCCGTCGTAAGTTGACATGTCGTCTTCTACGTTAGCGCGCCCGAATTTCCCTGACAGTGCGGTGTTTATGCGTTCGATGGATTCGACATCTGGCACGATACCTTGTGCGGTGACAACACCATCCTTTACTCGAATCTCTAGCGTTGACGGGGATAAATCGTCCTCGCTCGCTGTGGTTAGGGAAGCGTTGCTCCCGCCTGAAGGGGGCTCTAGCACCAGCTCAGGTTTGGCGCTTGTGTTAATAGCGGCTTCAGTGGCGGTGAGGCCGGCAGAGTCTTTTTCAGACCCTTTATTAAACTGAATAAATACCCTGTTTACACCATAAACATTAGCAGTTAACTTTTCGGCTTGTTGGCGGATAGCGGGATCGGTAATGTCACCCCATAAGGTAACGTCTTGTCCCTCTACGGTCGCTGTGGCGTTGGTTAAGCCTGCGTTGTTTAGTGATTCGGTGACCCGGGAAGTCAGGTCTGCTTCTATCGTGGGGCGAAGTTGGGCGACGCAAAAGTATAACGCTGCCAGCATCAGTAAAATGCCCAGCAGTAGCAGTGATATTGTAGTGCCAACGCCTGCCGCGCGCGACGGTGTGGTTCGGTTAGATTGCATTACGTGTCTCTATTATTCTTATATGGTGGTGGCTAACCGTACGTTGATCGCGGTTTCAACGCAGCCAGCTCTGGACTACCGGCGGCTCATTAACTTGGTTTTTCAGATAAGTTACTCCTTAAGATAGCTTTAAGTGTAGCTTAACCTTTACGAACCTCCACGAGACTAGCAAATGTGTGCGAACAGAATCCTGACCACAACGAAAGTATTGGTTCTTTGTTGACAGAGATTCGTCAAATGAAGTTTTGTTTTACACTCTTGCCAGACCTATAACTTATTTTAGATGGTAGAAGATCCAATGCAGGCCTCCTTTTTTGCAGCAACGGTGTTTGCCCTATTTCTGGCCACCGCGACATTGCCGGGTCCAGCCCAAGCGGATCCTGCCATCCCTTTATCGGAGTGCAGGGAGCAATCCATTGATCAGCCAGGATTTGATGAGTGCCTGAGTTTATTAGCGCAGCAGTCTGATGGTGCTTTGCATGATCTCGAAATCCGTTGGATTGACAAACTCTCTGAGGTTCGAGAAGTTGATTTTCAATCTGCGACCGCAGAAAACACTGATTTAAGCCAAAGTGATACTGATTCAGCAACCGTGAATACAAGCCGTGTCATATCCATCGTCAGTGAAGGCGCTGATGTAGAAGTATTGGATGGTTCACGAGTAATTAACATTGATGGCGACACTCTAACCAGTGATGACGACGCTGATAGTGCTTTCGCAAGCGCTGCGTTACTGGCTTCCCAATTTGCTGAACTGCCAGCCCTGTTTCGGCAATATCGGGATCAACGTTGTGAGTGGGAGGCTGGATTGTTAGGATCGGACCGTTCCAAAGGCTATTTATTGGCGTGTGAAATTTCCTTAAATCGACTTAAATCATCTCAGTTACGACGCTTATTAGTTGAAAAAAACGCGGCTGATGCTGGAGGTGAATCCTTTCAAGGGTTTTATGTGGCGACGGCCTCAGGCGGAATTTTTCAATCTTGCGATCGACGTCAGGACTGGTGGGTCACGGGAACCGACGAAACTTTGGATGTCCTGCAGCGTCGCTATAACGATATAGCAGCGGAAAACCTAGAGCTGGTTTACGTTGAATTACGTGGCACGACCCGTGAGCGTCTTGACGAAGGTCCCGGGGCTGATTTTGTTAGTGCTGTCGAAGTTGTAACTATCAATCTGATGAGGCCGATTCTTGAACGTGACTGTCGGGCTGCGCCGATTGGATTAACGTTGGTCCAAAGTGAGAGCGATACCGATGAACTGTCTGCCCTTGAGGCAGACGATACAGTTGATCCTCCAATTGAAGAAACACCAGCGTTGACGGTAGATGAACTGGGAGATGCCGGGTTTCTTTATGGATATTTCAGCAACTGGATATCTGCTTGTGCAGTAGACAATCTGATCGTTTGCCAGGCACAAACACAGGCTGACTACGCAAGTGAAGGCGAATGGATGTTGTCTGTTGATCGATCGTCGCAACGCAGTTGGCGTGTTCGATTAATACCGACTACAGAAAATCATCAAGTCGGTGGGTCATTAAGTTTGACAATAGATGAAATTGAAAACACGGTAGCTAACGTATCGGCCACTGAGCTTGAGCTCGGCCGAGGTGTTAGCGTGGCGATTGGTCAGCGTGCCCGCGAAATAATAACGCGGTTGCGTGCTGGTCGGTCACTTGATATTGAATGGACAAGGCCAGATCAGGTGGGTGCTAAAGTGTCGTTTTCTTTAGCTGGTATAACGCGGGGCTTACAGTATTTTAATCAGGCTGAAAAATAGACTTTAACTATTCGATAGTAGCTGTGCGACGATACTCGCAGCGATGACTGACGGCTGTTTACCCGTAATAGACTGTATGCCTATAGGCATCACAAGTGCTGAAAGACGTGATGCGCTTATTTCTAGTTCGGTCAGGCGAGCTTTGACTATATTTGCTTTTCTTTGTGAGCCAATGCAACCAACGTAAGGTAGGTTTGAGTTGAGCAGAGCTTGATGGCAATAGTGGATATCAAGCTCATGATCTTTGGTTGCTATAGCGACTCTGGTGCCAGCGCTGAGTATTTCTATGGCTTGATCATTCAGCGGAATATGTTGTAACTTATTTGTTTGGCCCGTTGAGTTGTTGTGTTCAGTCAGCCATTGAACTTGAAACGGAAGCAATAATAGTTGCTGTACAAGTGATTCTGTCACCTGGCTGTCACCCACCACAGCAATAGTGGGGTATGGCTCCTTAATCAGATGTAGAAGCGTTTTGGAATTGTTGTTAGCAACAATGCTAGTCAGCTCGTTTGCTTTTTTAAAGTGTTCAATTGCATCAGGTATCACTGCGTAGGTGGATTGCACTGTGCCGTTCGGCCTGTCAATTTGATTGGCAAGCACTGTTGGTTGGCCTTCTCTAATTGACTTGTGCAGTGCTCTAAGCCATTTGGGTGTTGTAGTTGCATCAAATTTTTCGAACACCACGGTGACATGGCCATTGCGGGTGCTGGCAATATCGCCAAGTGGATAGTCTTTTTCCTGCCACCAGCTAGTGTTGCTGGCGAGCATTTTTCTACTTTGGCGAACCACTTCCTCTTGACGGTGAGAAGACTGCAATTGTCCGTAACAATTGACGTCGGTTACCACCAGTCGGGCTCCGGTAGAGTCTGGCGATGTGCCATTTATTGACCAGATAGTGGCGAGCACAAATGAGGTCTGCGTCTCGAAAAGCCGGTTTATTTGATTGAGCCAGTGGATCACTACGGTCGTTGTCGTTGCATGTGCGTTATTAAGGTTCGCTAATTGATCAAAATTATTGAGTGCCTGGTCTCAGAATCATTGCTCCTGCAGCGCCGCTCCTCCGCCTTGATTCTACACCAGTGATCAGCTGTGTTCGCGCCGACGTGCAGCAGGCTAGCCTCACCTTCCGGAGCCCTGCTCGCTACGCGGCTGTTTCTAGATCGGTATCAATTACCGATATTAATCCTTTTGTACTGATCGAAGCGATTCTCTGACACCCGTCTATACTCTCTAACGAATGAAAGAAAAAACGGGTTTCGGGTTGCTCTGGTGTGTACCGCCAGGCCATTGAACTTCCGGTCTTCTTTGCTGAAGGCAGAACTCGTAAGGCAACAGTAGTGTGGCGTGGATGACTGTTCATTACTCGCACGGAGAGATTGACAATTCCTCGTCATCGTTAACCCGGCAGCTGTTACCAGTATAAAACTAGAAACTACAATTCGGGATGTAACTAGAAAAATGAAAACAAAAAATATTGGCTCCTTTCTATTGATTACAGGAGCGGCATGTCTGGCAGGTAATGCCGCGGCTCAATCTGGAAGTGATTGGGATGCCAGTTTCAAGAAAAGAATATACATTGGTGCCGGAATTGGTGCGACTGAATTAGAGCCAAGGACTGATGGCACGCCATTTTTTGTTCAGGATGAATCAGATACCGGAGCCCTGCTCGTGTTGGGTCTGGACTTTTCGCGAAGGCTGTCCGTAGAGTTGCAGTACGCAGATCTTGGTGATTCTCAGCTAGTCGATACCACTGCAGCGGAATCGCTAATCGGTTACACAGAGGCATCATTAAGCGGTCTTTTCTATCTTTGGAACGGCTTAGCCGATGATGAATATCTGGATTTTGATGGCCTGGATACCAGGTCTGGATTGTCTTTGTTTGGGCGCTTTGGTGTCGGTCAAATGGATAATGATTCGATTGGAAACGTTACTTTCAGACGAGACAACGATGTTCAGGTGCTAGTGGGATTAGGACTTGAGTACGGATTGCCAATAGGTCTCGCCGCTCGCGCTGAGTATATTCGATACGACTCTGATGCCGCGTTTGCGGGGCTATCTTTGTTGTACCGGTTCGGTGGGCGAGACATAGGTCCGGTTGATGAGCCGGTATTACCTGTGCTACTGCCACCAGCACCTATTTCTGAATTGCCACCACCGCCAATACCGGCTGAATTACCTACATTGCCTGAATTACAAGG
>JALZUX010000627.1 GCA_023301405.1 Granulosicoccaceae bacterium
GTACGTACTAGCACCGGTGCTGCACCAACCACCATTGCCGACTGCACATCTCGAAGCGAATCCCCCACCAGTGGCACACCGGCAAGCTCAATATCCAGACGCTCCATGACGCTATGCAACATTCCAGGGCGAGGCTTACGACAGTCACAATCATCATCAGGCTTATGCGGGCAAATAAAGATCGCGTCTATACGCCCCCCGCCATTTGCTACCGCCTGGTTCATGCGCTCATGGATCGCCTGAAGGTCTTCAATAGTCAGAAGGCCGCGTGCAATGCCGGACTGATTGGTAACAACAATGACCCGATAATCCGCTTGACACAATCTTGCTATTGCCTCGATGCTTCCTTCGATAGGCACCCATTCGCTATCTGTCTTTATGTAGTCATTTGATTCTTCATTTATCACTCCATCGCGATCGAGGATAACAAGCTTCATATTTTCTACTCACACTTAAAGCAGTGAAGGGACAACACTAAACAAAAGGAGCACGCCACCCAGCCTGCCCCTCCCGAAGCATAATAAGGCAGGCAATTAAGCCTGCAACACACTCAGATCAGCTACATGCGAAAACAGGCCACGCATTTCAGACAATACCGCTAGGCGATTTTCCCTGACCTGCTTGTCTTCTGCCATCACCATGACTTCATCAAAATATTTATCTACCGGCTCACGCAGTTGCGCCAGTGCCTGAAGTGCTTCGGTATAATTCCCAGCCGCGAATAACGGCTCGACAGTTAATTTGCTGGCCGCGACAGCCTCATGCAGGTCAGATTCTATTTTGCCATCAAACAAAGCGGCATCAATAGTCGCGCCTGTAGCAGCCGCATTTTTCTTTAAAATATTATTGGTGCGCTTATTAGCTGCAGCAAGACTTTGTGCTTCAGGTAGTTGACTGAAGGCTTGCACTGCTTTTATGCGTCGATCAAAGTCCAGCGGAGAAGTTGGTCGAACCGCCGACACGGCATCAAAAATTTGCGCGCCAATTCCCTGTGCACTGTAATAAGCCCGCAATCGCTCCAACATAAAATCAAACACTTCAGCAGAAGTTTTATCTGCATCAATTTTATCACTTAGCCCTGTTGCCGCTAGGTTTAGCAGCTGCTGCAAATCCAAGTCAAGCTCACATTCAATCATTGTGCGAAGCACCCCTAAGGATAATCGTCGCAAAGCAAACGGATCTTTTACGCCCGTTGGCTTCTGACCAATACCAAAAATCCCCACCAGTGTATCAAGACGATCTGCAATTGCGAGCGACTGTCCCACCGTTGATGCAGCAAGATCATCATCGGCGTAGCGAGGCAAGTACTGTTCACTCAGCGCATGTGCAACTGGCGCAGGTTCACCTTCAAGATTAGCGTAGTATTCACCCATAATGCCTTGCACGGACGGAAACTCTCCAACCATCTCTGTCATTAAATCACACTTGGACAATTGCGCAGCACGCTTGGTATGCGCGGCATCAGCACCTATCATTGCACCGATTTTTTCAGCCAGAACTCCGGTTCTTTCTGTTTTTTCAAAAACGCTGCCCAGTTTAGTCTGAAACACTACATTTTTTAGAGTCTGTGCATGATCGACAAGTGCTTTCTTGCGATCCTGCTGCCAGAAGAACATCGCATCTGCCAAGCGCGGGCGAATAACCACCTCATTGCCGGTGCGCACTGTCTCTATGTTTTCGCTATCGATATTCGATATAGTGATGAATCGCGGTAACAATTTTCCAGTGTCATCAAATAATGGAAAATACTTTTGATTTGCCTTCATCGTTGTGATCAATACTTCAGAGGGTAATTCAAGATACTTCTCGTCAAAGTTACCCGCCACTGGCACCGGCCACTCAACCAATGCTGTTACCTCATCAAGCAGACCCTGATCAACAACGGCATTGCCGCCAATCTCCGTGGCAGTTTTGGCAACACCCTTTGCTATTATGTCTCGCCTTTCATTGAAGTCGGCGATAACCATTCCTTGATCGCGCAGGGCTGATCGGTAATCGCCCGGGCTTGCAATACTGATGGTGCCATTGCTGTGGAAGCGATGACCACGAGTATGACGGCCAGCATCAAGACCCAGTAGGTTAACCGGCACTATATCTTCACCTAATAGCATTATCAGCCAGTGAGCGGGACGCACAAAGTCCACATCATGATCACCCCAACGCATTCGTTTCGGGATAGGTAAAGCCGACACAGAAGCCGCGACGATACCGGGCAGCAATTCTGCGGTGTCTGCGCCTTTTTGTTCGATGTTGCAAACCAGCCATTCACCTTTGTCGGTGGACAGACGTTCAAGGTCAGCGACTTCAGCACCAACCGATTTGGCAAACCCACTGGCCGCTTTACTAGGATTTCCATCGCTATCAAAAGCAGCGGCGACTGCCGGGCCCCGCTTTTGAATTTTACTGTCCTGCTGACGGGTAGACAGTGACTCGATATGTACTGCCAACCTTCGCGGTGATGCATAGACATGGCACTCACCCGACCCAAGCTTGGCATCTGTTAGACCTTTAACAATGCCTTCTGCAAGCGCATTTGCAAGCTTAACCAGCGCTTTAGGTGGAAGTTCTTCAGTGCCTATCTCGACAAGAAAATCTGCTGCATCAACCATGATTGGCACCCTCAGCGGCGGCTTGTTCGAGTAGCGGGAAGTCGAGTTTCTCTCGTGCAGCCAGATACGCTTCGGCTACCCCCCTTGCCTGTTGCCGAATACGCAAAATAAAGCGCTGCCGTTCTGTTACTGAAATCGCATGGCGCGCATCCAGTAGGTTGAAAGTATGCGATGTGGCAAGCACTTGTTCATACGCCGGCATCGACAGCTCTAATTCTATTAAACGCTGCGCTTCCGCTTCATGGTGATCAAATGCAACAAACAGAGAATCAATACTGGCGTGTTCAAAATTGTAGGCAGATTGTTCTATTTCATTTTGCAGATAGACATCGCCATAAGTGACTACCTGGTTACCAGATCTGGACCAAACCAGATCATAAACACTGTCGACCCCTTGCATGTACATAGCTAAGCGCTCTAGCCCGTAGGCAATTTCACCCATGACCGGTCGGCACTCAAGACCGCCTACTTGTTGAAAATAAGTAAACTGAGTGACTTCCATGCCGTTAAGCCAGACCTCCCAACCCAGACCCCAGGCGCCCAGCGTAGGTGATTCCCAGTTATCTTCCACAAAGCGTATGTCGTGAACTAGCGGATCAAAACCCAGCGCTTTCAAAGACCCCAAGTACAGCTCTTGGAACTCAGCCGGTGACGGCTTCATCACCACTTGAAACTGAAAGTAGTGCTGCAAACGATTGGGGTTCTCCCCGTAACGTCCGTCAGTAGGTCGGCGGGAACTTTGCACATGGCAGGCGTTCCATGGCTCGGGGCCAATGGCACGCAAGAATGTAGAAGTGTGGAAGGTACCTGCTCCAACTTGCATATCTAATGGTTGCTGAACAATACAACCCTGCTCACTCCAATAGTGTTGAAGTGCCGCGATCAGACCCTGGAATGTGGTCAATTCAAATTGCAAGGGATTACTCCGGACGATAAATGGATTAATGACTGACAGACGCTACTGGTGAATTGCTAGTGCAAAGCAAGTGCAACGGCGCTGTCGGCTGGGTATTCTAGCGCGAGGGTCGACTGATATACAGGCGCAGTCTCGTGCTCAGCCAAGTTTCTCTTATATGGTGTACAATGGCCGGTTTGGCAAGCAACACATAACAACGTACCCTAGCTGGGTGGGTTCAAATCAAAAAATCAAACAAGCAACTGATTTTAAACATATTATTTAACATGACCGCTCAATAAAACAGTGCTGAGCGTCTGTGAACCGCGTAAACAACATGCCATAATTCAAATTTATTCTTAACAACACAACATCAATTAAACAGCTAACCACGATTGAGGGCGCCATGACCGCAAAAGCCGTACTTAAAATGATGGATGACAACTCTGTCTCCTTCGTCGATTTTCGATTCACTGATACGAAAGGCAAAGAGCACCACGTAACCGTACCAACGAGTCAAATCGACGAAGATGCTTTCGAAGAAGGCAAAATGTTCGACGGCTCATCGATCTCTGGCTGGAAAGGTATCGATGCCTCAGACATGATTCTAATGCCTGACACCTCAACCATGGTGATGGATCCGTTCACCGAAGAAGCACAACTGAATATTCGTTGCGATGTAATCGAGCCTGACACCATGCAGGGTTACGGTCGCGATCCACGCTCTGTTGCGCATCGTGCCGAAGCTTACATGCAGTCGCAAAAAATTGCTGACACTGCATTCTTTGGTCCCGAACCGGAATTCTTCATCTTCGATGATGTTCGTTGGGG
This sequence comes from Granulosicoccaceae bacterium, assembly GCA_023301405.1. GTDB lineage: Bacteria > Pseudomonadota > Gammaproteobacteria > Granulosicoccales > Granulosicoccaceae. Next base: position 4,336 of record JALZUX010000627.1, read on the forward strand.
CACCGACATGGGCAGCACCTTCTTCCAGATCGACTCGGACGAAGCTGCCTGGAATACCGGTAAAGAAATGGCTGGCGGCAACTCCGGCCACCGTCCTGGAGTTAAAGGCGGCTACTTTCCAGTACCACCGGTCGACTCACTACACGATATCCGCTCTGAAATGTGTGTCGTCATGGAGCAAATGGGCGTTGAAGTTGAAGTACATCACCACGAAGTCGGCACCGCTGGACAATGTGAAATCGGCACCAAATTCGACACTCTGGTAAAGCGTGCTGACCAAGTTCAAATCATGAAATACGTTATTCATAATGTGGCGCACCTGCATGGCAAAACAGCGACATTCATGCCGAAGCCACTGGTAGGCGACAATGGTAGTGGCATGCACGTACATATGTCACTAGCAAAAGATGGCACTAATCTTTTTGCTGGCGATGAGTACGGTGGCCTTTCGGAAATGGCCCTGCACTACATTGGCGGCATTATTAAGCACGCTAAAGCGGTCAACGCTTTCTCGAATGCTTCTACCAACAGCTACAAGCGATTGGTCCCCGGATTCGAGGCACCTGTAATGCTTGCCTACTCTGCACGTAACCGTTCGGCATCCGTTCGAATTCCTCACGTTTCAAGCCCTAAGGCGCGACGCATCGAGGTACGGTTCCCCGATCCAACCGGCAACCCTTACCTGACCTTCACCGCACTATTGATGGCCGGCCTTGATGGTATCAAAAACAAAATCCACCCTGGTGATGCCATGGACAAAGATCTTTATGATCTACCAGCCGAAGAAGCCAAAGCAATTCCACAAGTTGCTCACTCACTTGATCAAGCACTTGAAGCACTAGACGGTGATCGTGAATTCCTTACCGCCGGTGGCGTGATGAGCGATGACATGATCGATGCCTACATTGCACTGAAAATGGAGGAAGTCACTCGCCTGCGAATGGCAACTCACCCTGTTGAGTTTGATCAGTACTACAGCCTCTAAGGCGTTATCCAAACAGCGAAGCGCTACTGCTTCGCTGTTTTCCACATTAGTTCGGCTAAAATTTAGTATTTAGGCCTAAAAAATGAGTAGCTTTTCACCACGCTACTAACTTGGAGCTCTCGTATCGTGAGGGACCACTTCACTACATTTTTTTTCGTGACAGCCATCACACTCGCCTCAGGATCTGCAGTCGGTGGTATCTA
>JALZUX010000628.1 GCA_023301405.1 Granulosicoccaceae bacterium
CTAATCATAAATTTCCAATAACAGCACAAGTGCGTGCCGGTGCTTCCTTGAATATTCGTTAGGCATTGCGGTAAGGCGCCGTGTCAAATTTGCGCACCAATACTGCAGGGCGCCAAATCGCTACTGCAACGATGCACCAGTCAATGATAAAAATAAAATGAAAAATACTCTCGACAATGATAAGCCGACTACCCTCCAACTGCTGTCAGTCTCAGTATTCGTGGCAGGTTAATAAAAAAATACACCCGGTATGTATCAGAGTTTTTTAATGGACTGTTGATCGATATGATTTTTATTTTCCACATCAAGCGCCCAAACAGGCTCACTCCGCATTGCTCATTGTAAGCCCCTAACCTTCACAACTACGACACTATTTTTGTATCGGTTGACCATCATCAGTCCAGGCTACAATTCCGCCATCAAGATGAATGATCGACTCAAAACCGAGGGACTTCATGATTGGCAGACTCTTACCACTTCTGACCCCGGTTCTGCAGTGAATAAGCCAGGTAATACTTTTATCGAGTGTTTCGAGTTGCTTTTCAAAGCTGAATGAATAGTAGTTGATGTTGGTCGAATCAGGCAGATGACCTCGGTTGTATTCAATCCCTGTACGAACATCAAGCACTCTTACTGACGGGTATTCTTTCAGTATTTCTGCTGCCTCTGCAGCGTTTACATGACGCACACCATCGGTTTCGCTGCCATACGTTTCCAGCCCTGGCTCTAGTGCAAAGACCGGATGACACAGAATTGCCAGTAACAGCACGGCGGCTCTACTAAAATTATTCATTGCGACTGACCTAAGTGCTGTTTTATTGAGATTCATATTCTTAATCCTCTAATGACTTACGAGCAGTTAACTTTTCCCAGCCGGAAGGATGAGCCAGTGAACAAAAATTCGCAAATGTAGATGCAAACCGGAATCACGCCCACAGCGGACGCATAAGACTAAAACGGATTCAAGATCTATGCGAAGCCGCAACGCTTAGGAAACGTCGGTGATTTCCACTATTGATCCAACATCTTCAGCCGCAGCGCTATCCACCAGGCACGCATACAGGATACTGCCTCAGCGCAATAGTGGTGTCCGTGACTTTGTCACCTACGCAAAAAGCCGTTATGTATTTCCAGTGCCGTTGTCACTTGCTTAGAGGCAATCAGCTATTACTCTAAGTTATTAAGAATACTAGGGACGTTAGAATCACAAAAAACAAGCGATTTCGTTACACGTTACCAAATCTTTTCATTTTTATGAAATCTACCACACATCCGCGAACAATTTAAAAGTAGGCAATAGCTGTTATACAAATGTTAAGAAATGACCACATCCATGATTCACACTTCTGTCCGGTGGAATGTTACCGCCACTGGGTCCTCCCTACTTTTAATTTGGAATATAAGTCAAGCATGAAAAATCCTATGAATCTAACTAGTAGCAAACGTCCATTTCGGTTCGCGACCAGCCTTGCCAGTGCTGCTGTGATCTTGTCACTGACCGCCTGCGGCGCTGATACACTCGGCGATCTCCAAGCCACCCTGACTAATGGCGAAAATGTAGGCCTTGATCTATCTCTTAACGACGAAGGCAATCTTGTTGTCAGCATCGATGACGACGACAATGGCACAGGTGGTGATACTGGTGATACTGGTGATACCGGCGGAGCAGGTGCTTCAGAGCCAGGTTCATTTCAGGTTACCTTTTATAACCAAACACAAAACCAGTTAATGACTCCACCAGTCGTAGCGCTGCATGACCCATCCGTCCATCTTTTCCAGGTTGGTGAAGTTGCAAGCGATGCAATTCAGGTAATCGCTGAAATGGGCAACAATGCTCCATTGGTCGAATTTGCTAATGCTAACCCGGAAGTAGTAAGTGCTGCTGGTGTTGCCGGCACTGGTCCATTTGGCGCTGGTGAATCGGTTACCCTTAACCTAACCACATCCGAAGAAGGTCAGGTATTTAGTGCTGTCAACATGCTTATCTGCACCAACGACGGCATTTCAGGCGCAGACTCAATTGCACTGCCTGCTGGCAACGACCCGGTTGTCGTACTGGCGCGGCCATACGATGCTGGCACGCGAGTTAACCAGGATAATTCTTACTCATTCTTCCCACCTCCGTGCAGAACAACCGCCGATGGCGTGTTAATTGATGTTGCTGAAGCACCTCTTGAATCACCCCGAGCTGAAATCGGTGCTCATGAAGGCCAATTCAGAATCAGCAATACACCAACAGGCAGAAACTGGAACTTCGAAACCAACGACGATGTTCTTAGAATTGAAATTGTGCGTAACTAATAACGCGCTTTAGGCAATAAAATACCCTGATCGGCATGGTGTCGATCAGGGGCTTTGCACTCAACACTGCCAACAGCTTTTAAAAAAGAAGGCCCGGCGTCACAGCCATGCCCGCTTTTTCATATGAAAAGAAGCCGGAGCAAGCCAGGCGCGCCCTGCATACCCCCACACTACGGCCTGCATTTAGTAACAAGCCCAGTGCACCTGCCAATGACATTATCGATAGCCAAAGCCGCAATCAATACCCCAGAGACAGGCACCCGATTCAGCTTTCATTTTCAGTCATAGGTGTCAGTTTGAGGGGTATAAATCACCAAAACCTGGGCACAAAAAAACCGCCATCAGGCGGTTGATTTGTAAAGGTAGTAGTTGGTGGAGGCGGCGGGAATCGAACCCGCGTCCGCAAGCACTCCGCCCTTGGCGCTACATGCTTAGTTTCGTCATTAGAGTTAACCTCATCGACCCGACGAACAGGGGCAGAATCAGCGATCCTTTGCTTATTTAGTGGTTTGGGTCAAGGCGCCCCTCCCTCACGATCCTGCGGCGAATGCACCCGGTCCGAGTCACAGGCAAAACGGAGTCGGGTTACAACTGTACAACTAGAGGTTAAAGTCTAGTTATGCAGCCATTGCGTAGCTGTCATCGTTGGCAACTAAAGGTTTTGCAACTAGATTTACGAGGTAATTTGCCCCTCGGCATGCTCCTTAGGTTTTGCCACCCGCGTCGAAGCCAGGTCGCCCCCCAATTACTACTTTCTTACACTTAGTATGGCGGCAAGCTGTTGAAATTCAATAGCCGTTCGCCT
>JALZUX010000629.1 GCA_023301405.1 Granulosicoccaceae bacterium
ATCAGTGATCAAAAACGGAACACTAGGCGCACGACCTTGCACCCAAGCTCGCATAAATTTTCCTAAAGCCATTCTGGTTACCGAGTTTGTATTCATTAAGTACACGACAACCCAATACAGACTTTCAGCATTCCCAGCAACAGCATATCCCGGCAGCGTACCCGGTGACATGCTGACTAACGCTAAGAAGCTCCCAGCAAAGCAACATGCTTAAAGATACCCACCCGATAGTCAAATTGGTATTTAGTATGAGCGCCTGATTTTCTAGTTTGACATACGCCCCCCTCTGGGAGCATTGATCCTCCTCTGATAAATGTCTACTAGTTCTGAAAAGTCCCACATTTACTGCAATAGAGATCGTTGAAAGGTATACTAAGTCCCGAAATCGTGGCTGTGTTTTATCGCTATTTTAACAATAAGCAGCACAATTATAAATTTAGGTTGTGACTAAGGAAGTAATTTTAGTTTTAGATCAACCTACAAGATATCGTCGCGCAACTATTTGATTGCCCGATGCCTGTTGGTCAATGCACTTAGGCTTTATTGTTAGCAAAGTAGGTTAAGGATATTATCATTTCTGCAACAGCAAAAACTTTCAATAGCTACCTACATTTAACACACAGCGATCTCCCCCTACGCAATGCGTCTGCTGCGCAGAACACCACCCCTTCACAAGAGCATGAAGGAGCTTACTTGTAGCAGACCACAAAACCTCGCCGGCAAGGGAGATCAATTGCCGACATTTTTTCTGCCCTGAATGGTCACTGCCTAACGAATACCAAGGCACAAGCTTTTCGAACACACCTCATTTTTCTGGAACAGGATTCATGATTTTCAAATTTAATACCCCGTTGGCTTTCGTACTTCTGTGCGCACTACTGCTACACGGCTGCGGGAGCTCAGACACAACTATCTCTGATCAAACCGCCCAGTCACTACCCATCAGCGACACAACTACCGTCGAGGGCTCGAGCCAAGCTCCGGGCGTGGATTTCGCTGCAGCGACAACCGGTCCAGCAGCAATAAGCTACCCCCTTGAAGGTGCCGTCCTGTCGGGCAATTCAAACACAATTTACATGAACCCTAACGACGGCTCATTTAATCAATGGCAAGTAACCATCGGGGCAAATGAAAACACAACGGGATTGTTTGATAGTGGAGTGTTAGATCAATTTCCGTGGGAGCTATCCATTGGCGCAATGCCGACAAACGGTATACCTGTCACTATGAGGGTGCGGCAGCGCCGTCCCGACGGCCCCTGGGTCGAATTTGATACGGTTTACGCAACAAACAGCGATACACCACAACCACCAACGCCATCGGAGCAACCAGAACCACTAGCGCCAACGGAACCACCTGCGCCACCTGCGCCACCAACCAACGAAGACACAGTACAGGCCTTAACAGCTGTCCATAGAAACGGGCAAACCTTTCTCACCTGGACAGAGATCGAAGGAAATGTTGAATACAATGTGTATCGACATACAGCACAGATTAACTCATCCAACTTGTCATCCGCAACCAAACTAACCACGCGCTGGGGTCCTTTGGATGCGAATACCTCCGTAAATATCGGAGCGACTGGCTCAGTACCCAGAACATACGTAATTGGTGACCTAAACGCACCACTAAGAGATAATGATGGGTTATTTGTCCACACGACTGATCAATCCGGTGCTGCGTACTACGCCGTAACATCAGTAGTTAACGGGTCAGAATCTAATGCTATCTCCAGCGGAAATAACAGCCTCACCAGAGCTGTTAATGAAACACTAAACACACCACAGCCTGTTTTAGCGCATTCCACTAATGGAGGCTCTAGACTGATTTATACGCAGTACATGGACTACGCGAACTGGAACCCAACTCATAGCGGCTACGGTTACAATTATTATGTTGTGCTTCCCAGTGACTATGACGCTACTCGCTCTTATCCGTTGCTACTAAACCTTCACGCCTACGGTGAATCTTTAGTCATAGCAGAGGGGCCACAATTTGGTTGGCCGGTGATTCAACTGTACCCCAATGACCCGGGATTTAATCAAGGCACAGTACATTCATGGTGGTACGGTTTTTCTGCAGACCATAACTACAATAATAGTAGCAGCGCACCCACCAGCGGCGTTATCGCTAACTTTACCGAACAACGAGTAATGCAAGCTGTAAGTGAAGTGATCACGAACCCCAGGTTTAACGTAAGCACCGATAGAGTACACGGGCTTGGAAACTCCATGGGGGCATCGGGAGTTTTCTCACTCGGAATGCGCTACGGAAACATCATAGCCGGCGTGTACGGCAGCCAAGGCATGACCAACTATCGCACCGACCCTGTCTTTCAGGAAGATTTCGTCAGACTCTGGGGCAGCCACTCGGCAAATCTGCCTGTCGTTAATCGCGGGCCTTACAGCTCTATTATTCAAGCGTATGACGGCACTGGCGTTTGGGATTGGATGAATCACCAGCAGCAACTCAGTGAGCGGCGCGCTGACCCAATGGGGTATCTGATGATTGCTCAAGGAAAGGCTGACCCCATCATTGACTGGCAAACCCAGGGGGCACCTTTGGCCCGGGCATTGAACGATGCAAATGTGGGCTTTTCCGCACGGTTTGTGGCGGGAGCCGGCCACTCATGGTTGGGTTTTGCTGCGACTGTCCATTCGTTATTCGGGTTCGGTAACGATGATCTATTTGCATGGCGTTATCCGGTCAACATGAGCTTTCCGGCAATTAGTAATGCCAGTGAGTCTGGTAGCTTAAATCCAGGTCTTTCGGACAACGACGACTACAATTTAAATATTGAATGGGCAACACCGCAAACACCGTTTGCACCACCTATTGTAGATCGACCAGGTCAATACGAGATATCAATACGCTCTTTATCACGTAATCAAACGGCTGATATTACACCGCGAAAAGCTCAAGGCTTTGTTGTGATCCCAGGCGAACGGTGCAGCTGGGCCACCACAGATAACAATACCGGTGGCACCACGGGTAGCGGCTCGGTCACCGTGGATTCAGATGCATTGCTTACAGTTCGCAATGTACCGATTGGTACTGGTTTGGGAACTCGATTGGCTATTACCTGCCCTTAAATTTTGCGTTAATTATCCCTTCGGATTACCAACGGCCCAATAAAAAGGCGCGGCCAAGCCGCGCCTTTTCTATATGACGCTGAAAGCGATAATGACTCAATACGTCAATTTCCGCCCGCTGAAAGATCGCTTACCCTCCGCGACCCTCGCTACGCGCCCTTCACGGATGGGTGCCACTTAACTTATTCAAAAGACCAGTACTCAAAAACGTGATCCATTCCAAAAAAGTTTGGCTTAAAGGTTGATCATGATGCGAGTTAATATAAGCCATGCTCTTTCATTGCAACCAACTGTCAGTCAACACGAGCCTAAGTCACACAACGCCCCCTCTTGAGCAATAGCTTGTCTTTAAGGAATGCAACGTGGTAGCTGTCATGGATCGCTTTATCAAAAAATCGATTAGCAGAATTCCTACAAGATCACTCCTCGCGTTCTTTTTCAGCCTTTTGTTATTGACTGCTATCGTTCTGACCCATCTTTTTATTGATCAACAGTGGCAATAAAATTGTTGGCGACGTCATTGAAGATACAGCGAAAACGATCAGCAAAGATCTATCCCGCGGGGTCTCGCGTTTCCTCAACACACCTGACACCGTCAACAACAATGGCACACGTAACGTACTAGCGGGCCGAGTTGACTATAAGAATAACAATGGCATCACCCGCTTCTTCATGGACAGCACCCAAAGGCAAACTGAATACTCGGTATCGTCGATCTATTTTGCCGAACCTTGCGGACGTTTTATCGGCGTTGAAATTAGC
>JALZUX010000630.1 GCA_023301405.1 Granulosicoccaceae bacterium
TTTATTTTGTGGCGATGTCGGCGCTGAACGAATCTAAGGCGTACACGAACAAACGACACAACAACCACTTTTGGACCACTGAAAAGACAACCCTACCCGATGGCAGATTCAGCCAACTCCTGCTCGACCAAAGTGACCCAGTATGACGAGCCAATGGTCAGCCCGTCATCATTAAAATTGTAGTCAGCACTGTGCAGTGGTCGAGCGTAAGAGCCGTCAGTACCATTGCCCATCAATACATAGCAGCCAGGCCGCGCCGTAGCCATATGGGCAAAATCTTCAGAGAACAGTTTTGGCTCGCAGTCGCCATTTGTATTCTCGACGCCCACCAATGAAGCAGCAGCATTCATGGCAACTTTTGACGCTGCCGCAGAATTTATTACCGCCGGAAAAATAGTGTCATAACTAACCGAGCCAGTAACATCATGGGCCAGACAAACCCCTTCAACAATCTGACGCATGCGCTTTTCTATTAGGCTATTGATCTCGGGCGTCAACGCTCGCGCATCACCCTTTAGCATCGCATGGCCGGGTAAGACATTACGTTTGCCATCAGAAATAAATTCGGTTACCGAAACCACGCCATTCAAACCGGGATTAAGCTTGCGTGAAACAATAGTCTGCAGCGCATTAACAATTTCAGCTCCAACCATTATGGCATCAACCCCCATATGCGGCAGTGCGGCATGCCCCCCGCGAGCATTGATCTGTATTTCAAACAAGCTTTCACTGGCGGTCATCGGGCCGGCGCGGGTTTCAAAGGTACCCACCTTCATACCGGGTAGATTGTGCATTGCATAAACTGAATCAACGGAGAACCGATCAAACAACCCGTCTTCGATCATCGCCGGAGACCCAAGACCATGCTCTTCATTAGGCTGGAAGATAAACACCACTCTGCCTGAAAAATCAGCGGACTCTGCAAGATACTTAGCGGCCCCTAATAACATAGTGGTATGGCCGTCATGACCACAGGCGTGCATAACGTTTTCATGGACGGATTTATACGCTACTGAATTAATTTCATTAATCGGTAGAGCGTCCATATCGGCCCTGATGCCAATACTCTTTAACCCGTTACCTTTTTGCAGCACCCCCACAACACCAGTCTGGCCAACACCACGATGCACTTCAATGCCAAATGATTCTAGAAGCGTGGCTACCTTCTCTGCCGTGCGGTGTTCATTAAAGCCAAGTTCCGGGTGCTGATGGAAATCATGACGCCACTCAACAAGTGTTTTTTCAAGGGATTTGGTTTTCAATATGTTTATCCTCTACGGCAAGCGAACTGTTGCACCGTATGACGGGCAGCATAAATTGTCACTATTCAGGGCGCAGCTGTCGCGCTCAGCGGTGCGGCTTGTGTTCAAACAACCAACATGTTCCGTTCGAACTCTACCCGCCATCCCTGATCAGTCAGCCACCACAGACGTGACTTAAGTAGCCACAAACCCCGAGATACATAGAGCTATTATGTATGAATTATTGTAAAACAAGCAGAATAAATACGATTGATTTCAGTTTTTCTAAGGCGAGATTTTCTGTTGGCCTATTACTTTCACAAAGTAATCAAAACATCTTCACTCGTGCAACCCTAAGGGTGCTTTCGGCAATTGAACATACCTTCCACCTGACTGTTAAATGATCGCTAATGCACCTTCCATGGCGCTCATTGGCAAGTGACATTCAACACTAATCAAATACAGCAACATCAAAAGCTACGGTACTGCAAAAGGGTGAGTCACCCATCAATACAGCACCCGACAATCCCTGCACCCGGCCGACACACTAGCAATCAAGTGTATTGTCACGCTCCCAATCACTAAGGTGAGCGCTGTATGCTCGCCAGTCCTGCATTTTCAACTTCACGTACGCATCAACAAGATCATCGCCTAGACTGGCACGCAGTGTTTTGCTTTTATCAAGTAGTCGAATTGCATCTAACAGGTTGAGTGGTAATTTCTTAGCACCTTTTGCAGCAGCTGGATCTTCATACATGTTATTGAAGTAAGGTTTACCCGGCTTACGATCAGAATCAACACCATCCAGACCAGCCGCAATAAAACCCGCCTGCATCAGGTAAGGATTAGAAGCACCGTCCATCAAACGTAATTCAAACCGGCCATCATCGGGCACCCGGATCATGTGGGTTCTATTATTACCGGAATACGTCACTGTGTTTGGTGCCCAACTTGCGCCGGAACGGGTAATAGAACCGTTAATGCGCTTGTAGCTGTTTACGGTTGGGTTGAAGATCGCAGTAAGCGCTTCGGCGTTGTGCACAATGCCGCCAAGAAACTGATAAGCCAGTGGTGACAAACCCAACTCTTGCGGGTCTTTTTTATCAAGGAATAAGTTTTTGGTGCCGCCCTTGTTCCACGCAGACACATGAGCGTGACAGCCGTTACCGGTTAAATCGGCAAAAGGCTTAGGCATGAAAGTGGCACGCAGATCATGCATTTCGGCAATGGTTTTTGTCATGTATTTAAAAAACACATGACGGTCTGCGGTTTTTAATGCGTCATCGTAGTCCCAGTTCATTTCAAACTGACCGTTGGCGTCTTCGTGGTCGTTTTGGTAGGGATTCCATTCCATGTCGAGCATGGCATCGCAGATGGCTTTTATCACCGGGTAACGGCGCATTAGTGCTTGCTGGTCATAACAAGGCTTGGTTTGAGTGTCTTGTGAGTCAGCCAGTTGTGAGCCGTCGGCACTGGTTAAAAAGTACTCACACTCCACACCGGTTTTTATCCGGTAGCCTTTCTTTTCAGCGCGGGCTAGCTGGTTTTTTAGCGCGACACGAGGTGATGCGGCAACGGGTTCACCGTTCATCCACAAGTCTGCAGCCAACCAGCCTATTTCCGGTTTCCAAGGTAACTGAATAAGACTGTCAGGGTCTGGCACGCCAAACATATCGGGGTGAGCGGGGGTCATATCAAGCCAGCTAGCAAAGCCTGCAAACCCTGCGCCTTCTTCCTGCATGCCTTTAATAGCACGCGCTGGCACCAACTTGGCTCGCAACACACCAAACAGATCAACGAAGCTGATCAGAAAATATTCTATTCCTTTTGCCTTGGCGACTTTGCCCAGATCAACAGCCATTTTTCACTCCGGTTTTGTTAGTTGAGGTTACCCAATTTTTTTATTTTAAACCATTAAAAAGCAACTTGCCTTTAATGTTACACCACCTCGAAGACTGTCTGAGACTGGCTAAGAATGATGATCAACTACAGGGGCGATCTTTTGGTCTGTTATTACCGATCAACGTCATTAAAGAACAATGACTATTCGCCTCAATCGATCGAAATAGCTGCCTCAAAATCTCACCCCCTCACAACCCTTATTATTCTTGAACGGCTTCCTAATCGCTGGATTTTCCCGGTATCCAATTGGTGCCAGCCAACGGCACCTGCGCCATGGCTGCGGCTTCCATGGTAAGTGCTGCAAGATCTTCAGGTTCAAGATTGTGCACGTGTGATTTACCACACGCCCGCGCCAGTGTTTGTGTTTCAAGGGTCAGCACATTCAGGTAATTGGCAAGCTTTCTTCCTGCTTCTAGCGGATCTAATCGCTTGGCAAGTTCAGGATCTTGCGTACAGATACCGGCCGGGTCACGCCCGTCTTGCCAGTCGTCGTAGTATCCGGCGCTTGTGCCAAGCTCGTTGTATTCTTTTTCGTGGCTGGCGCTGTTGTCACCCATGGCGATAAGTGCTGCGGTACCTATTGATACAGCATCAGCGCCCATTGCCAGCGCCTTTGCAACATCAGCCCCCGAGCGTATGCCACCTGAAATTATTAGCTGCACTTTACGATGCATATCCAGATCTTGCAGGGCGGCTACTGCTTGTCGCAGTGCAGGCAACGTGGGTATGCCGACGTGCTCGATGAATACATCCTGAGTGGCAGCAGTGCCACCCTGCATACCATCAACCACGACCACATCTGCCCCTGACTTAACAGCCAGCGTCACGTCGAAGTACGGTCGAGCGGCGCCTACTTTGACAAAGATAGGTGTTTGCCAATCAGTGATTTCACGTAGCTCTTGTATTTTAATTTCTAGGTCATCAGGGCCTGTCCAGTCGGGGTGCCGGCAAGCCGAGCGTTGATCAATGCCTTCTGGAAGATCACGCATGTCTGCAACACGCGACGATATTTTTTGCCCCAGTAACATACCGCCACCACCGGGCTTAGCACCCTGGCCGACTACAATCTCGATTGCATCCGCCTTACGCAAGTCATCAGGGTTCATACCGTAACGCGATGGCAGATACTGATACACCAGAAATTTGGACTGCCCCCGCTCTTCAGGGGTCATGCCGCCGTCACCGGTGGTAGTACTGGTACCCATAGCAGATGCGCCGCGACCCAGGGCCTCTTTAGCTTGCGCTGACAAGGCACCGAAGCTCATACCGGCGATCGTGATCGGAATGTCTATCGTAATAGGCTTTTTAGCAAACCGGGCCCCTAGCGTGACACTGGTATCGCAGCGTTCACGATAACCCTCTAACGGGTAGCGCGACATGCTGGCACCTAAAAACACCAGATCGTCAAACGTTGGCACACTGCGCTTGGCACCGGCACCGCGTATGTCATAAATACCGGTTTGCGCGGCACGCTGTATCTCTGCGATGACAGGCTTTGAAAAGGTAGATGATTCTTTTAACCAGGAGCGATCAGTCATAATGGCGTTCTCAGTAAGCCCCTGCGTTGTCTATATTAAAATGATAAAGCTTACGGGCTGAGCCGTAGCGTGTGAATTCAGATGCCTTGATGTCGTCGATACCAGCACTTAATAACAATTGTTCAAGTTCAGCGATGTGCTCTGCATTCATTGGTTTTTCAATACAGTCAGCACCGGTACTGGCCACCTTGCCACGCACATACAAGCGCGCCTCATAAATTGAATCGCCCAGTGCATCACCCGCATCACCGCAAACAACCAGCACGCCTTTTTGCGCCATAAAAGCACTCATATGGCCAACGTTGCCACGCACCACAATATTAACCCCTTTCATAGAGATACCGCAGCGCGATGAGGCATCCCCTTCAATCACCACCAGACCACCATGCGCGGTAGCCGCACAATACTGAGAAGCATTACCGGTGACACGAACGGTACCTGACATCATATTTTCAGCAAGCCCTGGACCTGCATGCCCGTTAACAGACACATTGGCATTCTGGTTCATGCCTGCGCAGTAGTAGCCTACGTTGCCGTTGATACTGATGTCGTGTGCCGTGGTAGCACCCACCGCAACCGCATGCTTACCACCAGCGTTACTCACCGCCACCGTTGCATCACTATTGCTGTGTAAATAGGAATTCAGGTCACGTACCGCATCGTTATTTAAATCGAACGTTTGCATTGCTTTTTATTCTCTGTGCAACAGTTAAGCAGCCTGACCGGCTTCCCATGAGTAAATTTGTGCGGGTTCCGGCTCCCAGATTCTGGCTTGATCAGCACCGGGCAATTGCGCTATGGCGCGGTATTCAGAAGCCATTGCTACCCAATCATCGGTTTCAGCAAGCACCGCAGGTTT
>JALZUX010000631.1 GCA_023301405.1 Granulosicoccaceae bacterium
AGGCCTGATACGTTTTATGGTTTGGCAAAATGTTTTGCCGAAGATGTGGGCAGTCTTTATTGGGATAAGCGCGGGCTTGAATCAGTATGCTTGCGAATTCTATCTTGCGCGCAGGTTAACAATACACGATCGTTGGGTTCTTGGTTGTCCTACGATGATCTGATTCATCTGGTGCAGCAGTGTATAAATACGCCGACCACTGGCTTCACGGTCGCCTATGGCGTGTCAGCTAATGATCGTGCTCCGGTTGATAATACAAAGGTCAGTTTTCTAGGCTACCGCCCTAAAGACAACGCAGAGCAATTCGCTGAAAAATTACTTGCCGAAGCTCCACCGGTTGATCTAACTGATCCCGCGCAGGTGTTACAAGGTGGGCCTTTCGCAGCGATAGGTTTAGGCGATAGTGGTATTGCGACAATGAATATCATTAATGATAAAAAAGAAACTTGAGCGCCGGTATTCTCTTGATGCCGTAAATTTCTCAGTAGTTGATGCTTGATTCAATTACCTGGTAACCACGGGACGGGCGGTGGCAGTGGGATTGCGCATTTCCCCTGGCCACACGCCCACTTAGCTATTGAAAAAGTAACAACGATGAGCGTGTCGGTTTTCAATGGGGCGTGGCAATTTCTATTTCCATAGGCGGGCATTAGTATTTCCTAAAGCGGTGGTGCGTAGCCACCGAGTCTGGATGTTTTAACCTCTAGTCGCACCATTGTTTCGCATAAACCCACCGCACACACAACGCCATCGATAACGGGTAGCCCATGTTCAGTTGATAGAGACTTTGCGAGATCGGCCATACCCGCACACCCTAGTACTATCGCCTCAGCGCAATCTTCTTCAATGGCCTTTGCTACTTCGGCACTAATAATGGCTCTGGCATTACTTTTTGGGTCTTCAAGGTCTAGCACGGCGACTTCCGAAGAGCGGACTTTGGCGCAGCGAGCATCTAGCCCATACCGTACAAGGTTATGTTCAAGTGCTGGAACAGAGCGAGCAAGAGTAGTTACTACAGAGAATTTGTTCGACAACATCGATGCAACATGGTAGGCCGCCTCACCTATACCAAGTACCGGCTTGTCGGTCAGGCAACGTACTGCGTCTAGGCCGGTATCGTCAAAACAAGCGAGCACTACCGCATCAAAGCCTTGGTGAAGTTTGACTTGCTCTATGATTCCATTCAATGCCAATGCTTCATCATAATAGCCCTGAATACTAGCAGGACCATTTTCAGGATTAACCGCAATAATTTTTGTGTCAGCTAGCGCTACGCTTTTGGCAGCCGCACCTATTTTTGCAGTCATGCTTGCAGTAGTGTTTGGGTTAATAATAAGTATTTTCATAGTTAAATATCGCCACATAAATACGTGGCTTTTATCCGATTATCATTCATGAGGTCTGAAACGACAGAGCCGTTCATTGACTTGCCATTCATAGCTGTATGTGGAATGGTTTTTTGAATTTCTCTCCGTATTACTAGAGTAAACACCTCTGGGCACAAGCCTGGCGGCGGTCAGCATCACTAGCTACAGCAAATGCCTTGCGCTTTGATGTTGCCTGGTCATGAGTCCTGTTGAAGCAGAGGCTGGATCCAGTGAGAGCGGCTTCTACTTCCTCCACCTGATCTGCTGAATAAACAGTGCTGACTAGAGTTGCTTGCAGCAAAGCAATTAAGACCAAAAATGCAGAGAATTTAAATTCGTCCAATAATATCAGCGACGCTTATGAGCAAGGTTAGCATTGGCGGTATTGCGATGGCAATAATGTGCTGCACGTTTTTCTATCAAGGCATATCAATAGCTGTGATAGGCAAATACAACCCGGCAATTTGCACGGAGGCAAGTGGCTGGATGCGTAACAAAATTGCAGGGTCGACATTCGCACGTTTGAACCAAGGTTCCAGTTGCCGAATTCATTATATGGAGACTTTTCGTATAATAGTGTCAACCGGCCGGATCTAATTCGTCCAGTAGAACATCTGATGGCATTTGTAGCAAAATCTCCCGCTCGCAAGCGGTCAGTAAATTGGTATTTGTTACCCACTGCTCGACAGCTTCAGGGTCCATGGCAAGACGGTCGCTAACTATTTATTGAGCGGGAATTTCATGAGTTATGCGATTTGCTATGGGTGTCTATGGAAGAGTTCTAACGTTACTGGTGATAAATGGCAATCTAATAGCTAAGGGGTTATCAATTATATCGATATCTGCCAGACGAAAGGTTAGGCAATGATCTGTCCAAAAATACAGGTTTATCCAGTGCAGCAATACAGCTGTTTTGTAGTGTTATATTCCATTTAAAGCCAGTTTCCTTTTGCAATCATCTACCACAGCTTGTGCATAACGTTCAAATTTCGACCAGGCGGGGATCTATAGCTCCATTGTTTGCAAGTGACCAGGCGTGACCATGTTGTTATCCATTTTGATCTACGGTCGCTTGGGGGAATAAGCAGCTAGGCTGCCTGTTGTGTTAAACCTCGTAAAAAAGCATGACTCAGCAACCATGATGTTGGCGGCGAGTCCGGGTGATAACCTACCGATTTTAATTAAGGCTGTTTCGCTCCGCTCAAAGCCGAGGCTATGGTTGTCGCGTTATGGTGCATCAGCTCCAGATACGTGCCTGCGGGTCCGTCTTTGTTTGATAGGGCGCCCGGGAACAATTTGCCACCGACAACGCTGCCGGTTTCTCTGGCGATTTGCTGCACCAGTCTTGGATCGGCAACGTTTTCTACGAACACGGCGGATATGCTCTGTGCGCGAATCTGTTTGATCAACTGCGCCACATCCCGCGCTGATGCTTCGCTTTCTGTGCTAAGCCCCTGTGGTGCAAGAAACGTGATGTCGTAGTCTTGA
The DNA here is from genome assembly GCA_023301405.1 of Granulosicoccaceae bacterium. Lineage (GTDB taxonomy): Bacteria > Pseudomonadota > Gammaproteobacteria > Granulosicoccales > Granulosicoccaceae. Next base: position 2,856 of record JALZUX010000631.1, read on the forward strand.
CCAAAATACTGAAAAGCGTCATGCGAGGTGACAATCGTTCGCGCGCTGGGCGGTAGAGCGGCGATCATGTCTCTGATCTGTTTATCGAGTGATTCGATGTCCTCTACATAGACAGCACGGTTCTCATAGAAGGTAGTGGCATTTGTAGGAGATGCTTTCGCCAGCGCTGCTGTTATGTTGTCGACGTAGACGATGGCATTTTTCAGGCTTTGCCAACTGTGCGGATCGAATTCACCATGTTCGTGCTCGTCGTGACCATCTTCGTGTTCAACATCGCCGTGTTCTTTACCCGCGTGATCCTTGTCTTCGTCCGCGTCATAGTTATCATTTGGCTCGGTGCCGGGGGCGTCGTGATGTTCTTCGTCTTCATGACTTTCCTCTCCGTGCTCATCGTTGTGCTCCTGCAGTACGATGGTCTCTATACCGTTAGTGGTAACAACCAGTTCGCCAGTAAACTCTGCCGCTTCAGCCAGTCGGTCGAGCCAGCCTTCAAACTCCAGTCCATTGGTGAACAGAATGCTGGCATTCCGGACCGCTTTCGCATCGGCCGGTGTGGGTTGATAAACATGGGTGTCTCCGTTGCGTCCTACCAGTGTCGTGACAGCCACTGCCTTGCCACCGATGCGTTCCACCATGTCGCCAAGAATAGAAAATGTGGTAACAACCGGGAGTTCATTCTGCGCTTTTACCGCGATTGGAAAGCAGGTCGTCAATGCCGTTAACATTGCACTGACCTTGAAGAATGTGCGGCAATTATTCATAAGTAATTTTCCA
>JALZUX010000632.1 GCA_023301405.1 Granulosicoccaceae bacterium
TCTACTTGTTGGGCAGACAGACGCAAGCCTTTTTTCGATCTACGCCACAAAATATCGTCAGTGGATTGAGCCCATTCATGTGCGATCAGGTAATCAACTTCAACCTGGTATAAGCCGCCGCCAAAGGAAATACCTAAATGCTCAACTGCACTACAGCCCTTTAAGAGCTGTGTGAGCCGGGTGCCATAGTTACGCGCAAAATCATAGAGTATTGAACTATCCAGCCACGGGAACTGTTCACGGGTATTACTCAAAAAAGTATCAAAATCGGCATTGGGAATATCGCCACCGGGTAACGAAGCGGCTTTAGTCCAGTCGGGCTCTGACACCGACAAATGCGCTGCCAGCATGCTCATTGCATCGTCGGCCAGCTTTCGATACGTTGTGATTTTTCCACCATAGACAGACAACACCGGCGCGCCTTTGCGGGTATCGTAGTCAAGCTTGTAGTCTCGGGTCACTTTAGACGCGTTGGCAGAAGCATCATCGTAAAGAGGCCTCACACCAGAGTACGACCACACGACATCCTCTGACAAAATAGCTTTTTCAAAGTACTCACTGGCAGCATCGCAAATATAGTTAATTTCGGTAGCATCAATCTCAACAGCGCCGGGCTCGTCTCCCACTTCCATGTCGGTTGTCCCTAACAAGGTATAGTCTTGCTCATACGGTACTGCGAAAATAATCCGGTTATCTGCATTCTGAAATATGTAAGCATAATCGTGGTCAAAAATTTTGGGTACCACAATGTGGCTTCCTTTCACCAGCCGTGTTGCATAACGTGAGTCATGCTGCTCGTCAAGATCCAGAGTTTTCTCTACCCACGGACCGGAAGCATTAACGACGACTCTCGCCGACACTGAAGATTTTTCAGCGGTGTTGTTGTTATTCAACTTAACCGTCCACGACCCTTCGTGCCTGATGAGGTCGGTTACCTCAGTACGGGTACGAACCTCACAGCCACGCTCGGCAGCATCCATCACATTTAAAACCACCAATCTGGCATCCTGCACCCAGCAATCAGAGTATTCAAAAGCATGTGTGAATTTGTTTTTTAAAGACTCACCGGTTACATGCTTTGTCAAATCAACAGCATGCGACTTCGGCAACAGTCTACGGCCACCAATGTGATCATAAATAAATAACCCTAATCGAATAAGCCATCGGGGTCGAAGCGATTGATGATGCGGCAAAGTAAATCTTAACGGCCAAATAATATGCGGGGCAGCCTTTAGAAGAACCTCGCGCTCCTGCAGGGCGTGGCGCACCAACATAAAGTCATAATGCTCCAGATACCGTAATCCGCCGTGGATCAACTTGGTACTCGCCGAGGAAGTATGTTGTGCCAGATCGTCTTTCTCACACAACAATACAGACAAGCCACGGCCTACAGCGTCACGCGCAATACCTGCGCCGTTAATACCGCCACCTATAACAACAAGGTCGTAATCAAATGTCACTGTTTGTTCATTCATAAAACTTTCGGCAGGCAATGTTTAGATAGATAGCACTACGATTATACGGGTTGTCTACGTGACAACCCGTACAAATGACGTCCTTAATCATGACAAAGCAAAGTCCGAGCCTTGCCTTACCAGTTGCGGACTACTGTGCCCACTGCTTGATGAGCTCATCATAGGCAATGGTTTCGCCTTGCGGCTTCTCGTTATCGAGCTTAGCTTTCGCACCACCCTTCCCAAGCCATTCTGACGCGTCTTTTGGTTCATTCAAACGTGGACCACAACCACCATATACGTTGGCGGCTTCATCTGCCGATTGCATACGTGCCATGACCAAATCCATTTCTGATGCCAGCCGGTTCATTGCCTCTTGTGGTGTAAACGCACCTGAATTCACATCACCAATTTGCTGCCACCAAATTTGAGCAAGCTTTGGATAGTCAGGCACATTGATACCAGTAGGAGACCAACGAACGCGATCAGGTGAGCGATAGAACTCTACCAAACCACCAAGCTGAGAGGCTCGCTCAGAGAACGACTCATGACTCACCGACGAATCTCGAATGAATGTTAGACCAACATGGCTTTTCTTAACATCAACCGTTTTAGACACAGCAAATTGTGCGTATAACCAAGCGGCCTTTGCGCGGTCTATTGGTGTTGATTTAAGAATCGTCCAAGAACCCACGTCTTGATAACCGACCTTCTGACCTTCCTGCCAATAAGGCCCGTGTGGTGATGGAGCCATTCGCCATAACGGATTGCCTTCGTCATCAACCGTGTTATTGCCTTCAGATTTTGGCGCTACCATTGATGCTGTAAACGCGGTGTACCAGAAAATCTGCTGCGCCACATTGCCCTGACTTAACGCTGGCAGCGACTGATAGAAGTCATAACTTGCGGCGCCCGGAGGTGCATAGGCACGCAGCCATTCATCCCACTTTCGAATCGCATAAACGGCGGCCGGACCATTTGCTGCTCCACCGCGAGAAACCGAGGCACCCGACGGATTACATGAACCGGCTTCCATACGAATGCCCCACTCATCAATAGGGATACCATTCGGCTCCCCCGGACTACCTGCACCAGCCATTGAAAGCCAGGCGTCTGTCATGCGCCAACCAAGGTCAGGAGCACGTTTGCCGTAATCCATGTGACCATAGATATCGACACCGTCAATATTTTTTACATCGTTCGAGAAAAAATCAGCAATGTCTTCGTAGGCAGACCAGTTAACCGGCACACCTAGCTCATAACCATATTTTTCTTTAAATGCCGATTTAAGGTCATCGCGCTCGAACCAATCTTTACGAAACCAGTACAGGTTAGCGAATTGTTGATCGGGCAGTTGGTACAGATCACCGTCGGGCCCGGTTGTGAACTGAGTACCCATGAAATCTTCAAGGTCCAATGTTGGCAGAGTAACGTCTTTGCCTTCACCAGCCATGAAGTCAGTCAGGTTAACCGCCAGTTGCAAACGGGAATGTGTTCCAATCAAATCAGAATCATTCACATAGGCATCGTACAAGTTACGCCCGGTCTGCATCTGAGTCTGCACCGCTTGAACAACCTCGCCCTCACCTAATATTTGATGATTGACTTTGATACCGGTAATTTCTTCAAACGCTTTCGTCAGTGTTTCTGATTCGTAGGTATGGGTCGGAATACCTTCTGACAGTACATTGACTTCCATTCCTTTAAATGGCTCCGCCGCTTTGATGAACCATTCCATCTCAGCCATTTGCTCGTCTTTGCTTATCGACGATGGCTGAAACTCATCATCAACCCATTTTTTTGCTGCGTCTGTGTCTGCAAGGGCATGCCCCGTGCAAACGGTTAGCGCGGCTGCTACGAAAGTAGCTACCAGTTGTCGTTTCATAGTTTAATTTCCTCTCAATAAACCTATGGTGCTTGTGTGAACCTGAATAACACTGTTACCGACACCACAGCCAAGCAATGTGATGTACACAGATATTTCTACACCCACCGAAAAACAGCCAGTGCAAAGAAAACAGATACCACTGACCCCCACCAAAGTGGTAGGTCAGTCAGACCCAGCCATGCCACATGTATATAGGCACTGCCGAGCAATGATATAAATAAGCGATCGCCGCGAGTGGTGTCGAGACCGAGAATCCCTGTGCGCGGATCACCGCCGGGTTTTATCAACTCCCACACAAACATGGTAATTAAACACAAACCGATAAAACCAAAAAACAGTGCGGAGTGCCATGTCCAGGCCATCCAGGAAAGACCGCTCATGACCGCACCTCAATGTCACATAAGACACCAAAAAAACACCCTTGTAAACTATCAGCGTTTGTCAGAAATTCTCTTTGCATGATTACACACGCCCCAGGGCGAAGCCTTTCGCAATATGCTTTCGAACAAACCAAATAACAATAACGCCAGGTATCAACGTTAATGCTCCGGCCGCTGCAAGTAATCCGAGCTCGTAGCCCGCTGTAGATGCTGTGCGGGTCATTACCGCCACTATGGGCTTAGCTGCCACCGAGGTTAAATTTTTCGCCAGTAGCATTTCAACCCAACTGAACATAAAGCAAAAGAACGCTGTCACACCAATACCTGCGGCAATCAGTGGCATAAATATTTTGACAAAGAATTTTGGGAAAGAATAGCCGTCAATGTACGCAGTCTCATCAACTTCACGCGGCACACCAGACATAAACCCCTCTAATATCCAGACCGCAAGCGGCACGTTAAATAAACAGTGTGCCAATGCCACCGCCAATGTGGTGTCAAAAAGATTCATTGCCGAGTAAAGTTCAACAAACGGCAATACAAATACCGCCGGTGGCGCCATGCGATTTGACAGCAGCCAGAAAAACAGATGCTTGTCGCCTAAAAAGCGGTAACGTGAAAAAGCATAAGCTGCCGGCAAGGCTAATGACACAGAGATAACGGTATTCATCAACACATAGGATATTGAATTTATATAACCGCTATACCAAGTGGGATCGGTAAAGATAGTGATATAGCTGTCTAGCGTAAACTGTTGCGGGTACCAGCTAAAACCGCCCAGTATTTCATTGGTTGATTTAAAACTCATGTTAAGTAGCCAATAAATCGGCAACATCAAAAAAAGAATGTAGATAAAAACAAGCAGAATCTTGGCACCTCTCATGATTCATCCCCTTTCATCATCGCGGTATAAAAAATCCAACACACTAGCAGCGTCATTAAGAAATAAAGGATACTCATGGCAGCGGCGATACCTAAATTAAACTCTCCAATAGCCGCTTTCACTAAATCAATTGAGAGAAAAGTAGTTGAGTTACCGGGCCCACCGCCAGTGAGAACAAACGGCTCGGTGTAGATCATGAATGAGTCCATGAAACGCAAGAGCAAAGCAATGATCAATACACGCTTCATCTTCGGCAGCTGTATATAACGGAACACCGCAAAGGCGCTTGCACCATCTATTTTTGCTGCCTGATAGTAGGCATCAGGAATTGAGGATAAGCCGGCAAAGGCCAACAACACCACCAGTGATGTCCAGTGCCAGACATCCATCAATACCACAGTAAACCAGGCGGCTACCGGTTGCTGGGTGTAGTTGTAATCAAACCCCATCCAATTCAAACCGTATCCCAGTAAGCCAATATCTGGCAATGCAAAGATATTCCACATTGCCCCAACAACGTTCCATGGGATCAGTAGCGGTAGCGCCATTAACACCAGACAAACAGATACCCACGGTCCTTTGCGCGGCATGGCCAGGGCAACCGCAATCCCTAATGGAATTTCTATCAGCAAAATAATGCCAGTGAACAGAAATTGCCTTCCCAGTGCGCCGTGAAAGCGTGGTGACGAAAGAACCTCCCGGTACCACTTGGTGCCTTCGAAAAAGAACACCCCCGGGCTAAAAGTATCTTGCAACGAATAGTTCACCACTGTCATCAACGGAATGATTGCGTTCATTGCCACTATCAACAATACGGGAAGCACCAGCAACCACGCTTTTTGATTAACAGGCTTAATGGTCATGCAAGCACTCCGGGAGCAGCCGGACGATAAACTAGTGGTTGCAACCGACGGTCATTAGCGTAGATACCACACCTCTTCGAATCGAATACAACTCGATGATCTGTCGCCGCGATCTCCTGCCCTTCAGGAACAATAATATTCAGCAGATGGCCATCCAACCTTACCTTTGCAATGCGATGCCGGCCAACATCATCGACAGCCTCGATTGTCACAGGTAGGGACCCGTCGCCATGATCGGCACCGGCACTTACAAAGCGTACAAATTCTGGCCTGATACCTAATTCAAGTCGAACACCCGGTTCAGCGCGGTACTCAGCACCTAGTGCCACCGGATGTCCAGCGACGATGGCGACATAACCACGCAGCTCACAGGGCAATATATTCATACCGGGCGAACCGATAAAGTAACCGACAAACGTATGGTCAGGACGCTCAAATAATTCCTCCGGTGTGCCTATCTGCACCACCTCGCCTTCGTACATCACTACCACCTGGTCAGCAAATGTGAGCGCTTCTGTTTGATCGTGAGTGACGTAAATCATGGTATGCCCAAACCGTTGATGCAGTTCCTTAAGCTTGGTTCGCAATTGCCATTTCATGTGCGGATCAATAACCGTCAACGGCTCATCGAACAATATGGCGTTAACGTCGTAACGCACTAATCCACGACCCAATGAAATTTTTTGTTTTTCATCAGCTGTTAATCCCTTCGCCCTTATCCCGGCTTTTGCAGTAAGCTCTAGCGTGTCAAGCATCTCGGTCACTCGCTTGTTGATCTCGGCCCGATCTACTCCGCGGTTTACCAAAGGGAACTCCAGGTTTTGCGCTACGGTCATCGTGTCGTAAATTACTGGAAACTGAAATACCTGAGCAATATTGCGTTGTTCCGGTGTTCGAGCTGTCATGTCTTCACCGTCAAAAAAAATTCGACCCTGCGACGGCTTGAGCAACCCAGAGATAATATTCAACAGCGTTGTTTTACCGCAACCTGATGGACCTAGCAGCGCGTATGCCCTACCATC
>JALZUX010000633.1 GCA_023301405.1 Granulosicoccaceae bacterium
TTAGCAGCTTCTTGCTCTTTGCCTTTTACCAGCGAGCTGGTGATACTGGCTTTGCTCCAGAAATATTCGCGCAACTGCCCGCCGAGTTCAGGAATTTCGGCAATTTCTTCCATCAGGATCTGGCGAGCGCCATCAAGCGCCTGCTCTGAGTTTTCGATTCCGCCTTCTGCGTTCAGAAATTTTTCTGCTTCTGCCACTGGCGTTGCATCGTGATTAGCGAGCAGTAGATCCGCCAATGGTTGCAGACCAGCTTCCCGCGCTATTTGCGCCTTGGTGCGTCGACGCGGCTTGTAAGGTAAGTACAAGTCTTCAAGCTCGGTTTTACTGACTGCGCCAAGAAAGCTTTTTTTCAAATCATCGGTCAGTTTGCCCTGCTCTGACACGCTGTCGATTATTTTTCCACGCCGATCTTCAAGTTCACGCAGATAGGTAAGCCGGGTGCTGAGCTCACGAAGCTGGATATCGTCAAGCCCGCCAGTTGCTTCTTTGCGGTAGCGTGCAATGAACGGTACCGTCGAGCCTTCGTCTAGCAATGCAATAGCCGCTTGGACCTGCTGCTGGTGTGCACTGAGTTCTGTAGCGATGATTGAAGCTGGATTCATACTTGAATATTGTTCCGGAAAGGTCTTTAAAAGAACGTACTGCTGATTTTAACCGCAATTGAGGGTCGGCGGCTTCTATTTTCACACTTTTAAGTATCAAATCAGCGCAGCATTGCCTGCCCCGGCTATTAGAAATCAACATTGCAAGGCGCAGGTGACTGTCCGAGAATTAGAACCTGATGCGGGCGCGGTCTTTCGGCCAGCTGTTGCGTTTAATATCGGTAAACTAAGAACAACTATTCGCCTCTATTGATCGAAATATCTGACTCGAAATTTCATACCAGAGCTCAAACCCACAGTTCTCGGACAGCCACCAAAGTGCCCGTCCGGGAACAGCCTATGGGTTAAAAACGCCAGTAGACAAATACCGATCGCCCCGATCACAAATGATACTGACAATGAGACTGTTCTCAACTGTCTCACTCAATCTGAGGGCAGCAGCCATACCACCACCGGACGATATGCCACAGAAGATTCCCTCCTGTGTGGCCAACTCACGCGAATAGTGCTCTGCTTCGTCTTGAGTCACATCCATCAGGGCATCGACTTTGCTGGCGTCGTAAATTTTTGGCAGATACTCATCGGGCCAGCGGCGTATACCGGGAATATCAGCTTTTTCAGCAGGCTGAACCCCGACGATTTGCACCTTGGGATCCTGTTCCTTTAAATAGCGGGACATCCCCATAATGGTACCCGTGGTGCCCATTGATGCGACAAAGTGAGTCAACTTTTTTTCGGTGCCATGCCAGATCTCGGGCCCGGTTGACAAATAATGAGCGGCTGGATTATCAGGGTTACTGAATTGGTCAAGTACTTTTCCTTCACCGGCCTGTTGCATTTCAAGTGCAAGGTCACGGGCGTACTCCATTCCTTGCGTTTTGGTGACTGATATTAATTCAGCGCCGTAAACGGCCATAGTGACCTTGCGTTCTTCGCTAAGGTTTTCAGGCATGATTAGCTTCATCTTATACCCGCCAATGGCCGCCGCCATAGCCAGTGCGATACCGGTATTACCGCTAGTTGCCTCTATTAAGGTATCACCAGGTTTGATGTCACCGCGGTTGGCCGCCGCTTGTATCATGTTCATGGCGGGGCGGTCTTTGACCGAGCCTGCCGGGTTATCACCTTCAAGCTTTACTGCAATGCGATTACCACGCTTGTTAGCGCCCAGGCGTTGCAGTTCGCACAAACGGGTGTTGCCGATTTGAGATGCCAAGGTAGAAAGCATGGTAGTGTCGCTGTATTGGTTTTACGTTGTTATCAGTTTACCTTATCTTTATCGCTCTGCGAATACCAGAAGTAAGGTGGCTATGGCTGTGTAGTACTTACTAAATATTGTGCTTATCGCGCCACGAAATATAACCAGAGTTTTCCAACAACATTTGAAGACTAGCTGGCACGTCAAGCAGGGTTAACGACTCCATTCGGCGCATCCAGGTAATCTGGCGCTTTGCCAGCTGTCGAGTGGCGGCTACGCCACGATCAACCATCTCTGATTCTGTGCATTCACCTGACAGATGGCTCCACACTTGGCGATAGCCAACGCACCGCATACTGGCTAGATCAATATGCATTTTCGGGTGCTTCATCAGAGCTTGCACTTCGGCGACAAAATTATTGTGCATCATTTCGGTGAAGCGCTGTTCGATTCTTTTATGAATCAAAGCGCGGTCAGTGGGAAACAACCCTACGTTGAAAAAATCATACTGGCTGTTTTTCGACCGATTATTTTGCAACTGTGAAAGTGGCACTCCACTGAGCTCATAGACTTCAAGTGCGCGCAATAACCGCTGAGGATCATTAGGATGGATCTTCGCAGCCGATGCTGCATCTACTTGCGCCAGACGGTCATGCATCTTGTGCCAACCAATCGAATCAGCATCCTGTTGTATTTTTGCACGAGTTGCCGGATCTGATTCAGGCAGTGACGATAAGCCATTCCATAGCGCATGATAATAAAGCATTGTGCCACCAGCTAGTAACGGCAGTCGGCCAGCGTTGGCTATGCGTTCTATTTCACCGGCAACATCAGTTAAAAACCTTGCAACCGAATAGCTTTCCCACGGCTCTACCAAATCAATTAGTGCATGCGGTGCAATACGCAGTGTATCGGCATCAGGTTTTGCGGTTCCGATATCCATGCGCTTGTAGACAAGTGCTGAGTCAACACTGATTATTTCATAGCAATCACGCTGACATAGCTCAACAGCCAAGCCTGTTTTACCCGAGGCGGTAGGACCTAGTATGCACAACACAGGTTGCTTTGTGACGGGTGAATTTACTTGCATGCAATCACCTTCAGGACCGTGTGATTTAGCATTGAAAAAGTCTATCGACCACGCAAAAATAACGCATCAAGCTGCTTCACTGATAGCTCAACCCATGTGGGTCTGCCATGATTACACTGATCGCTGTTGGGAGTGCGCTCCATATCACGCAACAGGGCATTCATCTCTGTGACTGTTAACGCTCTGTTGGCTCTGACGGACCCATGACAAGCCATAGTGGACAACAGCTTGTTGATCTCTTCACGGATACGAAAACTGTAACCGCTGTCGGCGATATCTGACAGCACATCGCGAAGCAGTTGCTCTACGTTGGCGGACTGAAGCTCTACCGGCACAGATCGCACAACAATTTGGCTTAAGCCACGCCGGTCTATTTGCAAACCTACTTTCGAAAACATATCGCTATGTTCTTCTGCTAGCTCAGCTTCAGCCTCACTGACATGGACCGGCATCGGCAACAGTAACGGTTGCGCTCTGACCAAACCGTTGTCGTATTCATCTTTTAACCGTTCGTAGGAAATACGCTCGTGCGCTGCATGAGCGTCAACCATCACCAGCCCGTTTTTGCTTTGAGATAAAATAAATGCGCCGTGCAAATGAGCCATAGCAAAACCCAGAGGGGGAAATTGCTGATCACTGGAATCTGCTACCGGGCGATCGTTGCTTTGCGTATTACTGCTGGCGCTACCAGCCACTAACTGTTGATATAATTTGCCACGCTGCCCAACGTTAGCGTTAGCTGGAGGCGTATATTGAAATGAGCCAGCAGCCGTGCTGCTACTGTTACCTGTATTAGTCTCGCGGTCGCGGCCTGACCTATCATCGTTAACCCCAAATGCCATCGGCGACTGATGAGTCGGGTACGTTGGTGCTTCACCATTTTGGGCTGTAGCCTCATTGCTTTGTACTAGTTCCCGTGAATCAGGCGCTGCGGACAATACCTCTGAGACTGCACGACCAACAAAGCCATGTATCCGCCGGCCATCACGGAAGCGAACTTCAAGTTTACCCGGATGCACATTGACATCGACTTCACGCGGGTTCATTTCAAGGTACAGCGCATACGCTGGTTGTCGACTGTGGTAGAGCAAATCAGAGTAGGCTTGCTTTACCGCATGAACAACCGTTTTATCGCGGATCATTCGCGAGTTCACATAGAAATATTGCATGTCCGGCTGACTACGCGAAAAAGTTGCCTTGGCCACCCAACCAGTGATTTTAAGATCATCGGCTTCACGAAATACAGGCAACGAATTTTCTAAAAATTCCGCTCCAAGCACACCTTGTATGCGTCTTTCACCGTTGGGTTCACCGTCCTCAATTAATGATTCTGCAACTGGCAGGTTTAACACCAACTTGCCGTTGTGCGATAACGTAATAGTCACATGCCACACCGATAAGGCAATTTTGCGAACGGCCGCTTCAATATGATTAAACTCGGTTTTATCAGCGCGCAAAAATTTACGCCGGGCGGGCACATTAAAAAATAGATCCGCCACAGTAATGGTGGTTCCTACCGCATGAGACGCCGGTCG
>JALZUX010000634.1 GCA_023301405.1 Granulosicoccaceae bacterium
ACGACCCTAGTTCCCGGACAGCCACCTAGACCTGTGATTGGTGCTCGACACCGGCAACCGCTTTTTTCCAGGCCGCCAGCATTTCGTTGCGCACTGCCGGGTCAATGTCGGGGGTAAACTCTTTGTCCAATTGCCAGTTGGCGGCTAAATCTTCGGGGCTGTTGTACACGCCGCAGTGCAAGCCTGCCAGATAAGCAGCGCCCAATGCGGTGGTTTCGGTTTGTACGGGCCGCTGTACCGGAATGTTCAGCACGTTAGCCAGAAACTGACAAAGCCAGTTGTTTTGCACCATGCCCCCGTCGACCCTGACAGTAGTTGGTGTAACGCCGTCTTCAGACATTGCTTTGAACAAATCATAGGTTTGAAACGCCACAGATTCTAATGTGGCGCGCACTATTTGTTGCACTCCGGTATCACGGGTCAAGCCAAACAGGGCGCCCCTGGCGTCCGGGTTCCAGTAGGGTGCGCCCAGGCCGGTGAACGCAGGCACCAGATAGACACCCTGGTTTGAATCGAGGCCGTCTGCCATGGCTTCGGTTTCTTCAGCCGTTTTAATTACCCCTAAGCCATCACGCAGCCACTGCACTGCCGCGCCTGCCACAAAGATTGAGCCTTCAATTGCGTAGGTGGGTTTTCCATGTAGCTGATAGCCAATAGTGGTTAGTAGTTTGTTGTTTGAGTTGATGGCCTCATTGCCGGTATTTAACAGCACAAAGCAACCAGTCCCATAGGTGCTTTTGATCGTGCCTGGTTGCAGACACACTTGCCCGAAGGTGGCTGCTTGTTGATCACCGGCGATACCGCAAATTTCAAGTCCATCGCCAAAATGTTCAGCGTCGATAATGCCAAATGAGCTGCTGCTGTCTTGTACCGAAGGCAGCATGGTTTTGGGGATGTTTAATATGGCTAATAACTCGTCGTCCCACTCACCTGTGTGGATATTGAAAGCCAGTGTGCGTGATGCATTGGTGGCATCGGTAGCGTGTACTTTACCGTTGGTAAAACGCCAAAGCAGAAAGCTATCAATAGTGCCAAACAATAACTCGCCGGCCTCTGCTTCAGTGCGGGCGTTTTCTACGTTATCCAAGATCCAGTGAATTTTTGTGGCCGAAAAGTACGGATCTAGCAGCAAGCCTGTTTTTGCGGTGAAAGTGGCCTCGTGGCCTGAGTCTTTAAGTGTTGAGCAATAACTCGCGGTGCGGCGGTCCTGCCAGACAATGGCGTTGTGAATCACTTTGCCGGTCACTTTATTCCAGACAACCGTGGTTTCGCGCTGGTTGGTTATGCCCGCGGCAGCGATTGTGTGGCCCTGATCGGCGGCGACTGTTATGGCTTCACGACAGACCTCAAGTATGGATTGCCATATTTCTTCAGGATCATGCTCTACCCAGCCTGATTGCGGAAAGTGTTGAGTGAATTCACGTTGTGCAGTGAATACAGAGCTGCCGTCTTTGGCAAATAGGATCGCTCGTGAGCTTGTTGTTCCCTGATCGATGCTGAGTATTAATTGTTCACCCATATTTTTTGCTCCACGAGGCAATAAGAAACTGGAATGTGCATGTAGGTGCAGTACAGAGTTTAACTGGAAAAATTTCTGATAAACACCAATCGACGTGCGAGAGACAAGTCAGGATCCCCGTGCTTTGCGTATCCCAGCTACTATCGATACCGCGTTTAGCGCAGGTCGCCTGTTGCCAGTGAAGCGTTGATTGCAGGAAAATTTCATTTTGATTTTCGTTTATGCGAAAATATCGAAAAGCGAAACTCATAGCATGTCATATGGCCACAAATCGACAGCAACTGATTCTTGATATTGTTCGGGAAACCGGCTTGGTGTCAGTGGACGATTTGGTCCAGCGTTTCGCGGTGACACCGCAGTCAATCAGGAAAGATCTTAATCTACTGTGTGAAAAGCGTTTGCTAACACGGACTCATGGTGGTGCACGGCTGGCATCCAGTGTAGAGAACATGAGTTATGAGGCTCGCCGTGTGCTGGCCAGTCATCACAAACTGGCGATTGGTCAAGCGGTCGCCAAGATCATTCCCGATAACGCATCGTTGTTTGTCAATATAGGCACTACCACTGAAGCCGTCGCACAGGCGTTGCTGCAGCATAAACAGTTGATGGTGATTACCAATAATATCAACGTCGCGTCCTTGATGCGGCCTTACAGGCACAATCAGGTCATCATTGCATCGGGTGAAGTCAGGTCGAGTGATGGCGGGATTGTTGGCGAAGCAGCGGTTGAATTTATCAATCAGTTTAAAGTTGATTTTGCTGTGATAGGAACTTCAGCAATGGATGCAGATGGTGCGCTGCTTGATTTTGATTACCGTGAAGTGAAAGTATCACAAGCCATAATCGCTAATGCGCGGCATGTAATTTTAGTCGCTGATTCCACCAAGCACGATCGGTCTGCGCCAGTGCGAATAGGCCATATCTCGCAAATAGATACCTTTGTTACCGATCGATGTCCGGATAAGGAGTTTCAGCGTTTACTAACTAGATTCGATGTCAGCTCAATCCAAACTGATGGCAAAGTAGAGCTTTGATCTTCAATATTTTTCTTGTTGACTTTCGTTTTTGTTGTAATTAGGGTAAAAAAGAAAATAGGGTGATGCTGGAGGAATGGTTTTGGAAAACACGCGGTGTAAATTGTCTGGCGTGATGTGCTTTGAGTGCCCCTGTTGTTGCGGGGATTTCAAGCACAAAATTGGCTGGTACTAACATGCTCGAATTACTTAACGTCAGTAAACGAGTGGCACGCGATAACCATATAAGCGATGTCACTATTGCTTTTGAGCAGGGTTCGCTGAACGTGTTACTCGGGCCGACGTTGTCTGGTAAAACCACCCTGATGAGATTGATGGCCGGGCTCGACAAGCCGACCAGTGGTGATATCAAGTTTAACGGTAAAAGTGTGGTTGGCGTCTCGGTGCGTGATCGTAATGTCGCCATGGTTTATCAGCAGTTCATTAACTATCCTGGTTTAACTGTTTACGAAAACATTGCCTCTCCAATGCGAATCGCGAAGGTTAAGGGGGCGGCACTTGATAAGAAGGTGCGAGAAGCCGCCCGGCTATTAAAGCTTGAGCCCTACCTTGAGCGTACTCCGTTGAATTTGTCCGGTGGACAGCAGCAGCGTACGGCGATCGCACGAGCCTTGGTCAAAGGTGCAGAGCTGGTGTTGCTCGATGAGCCACTGGCAAACCTTGATTACAAATTGCGTGAAGAGTTGCGTGTTGAGCTGCCGCGTCTTTTTGCAGAGACGGGTGCGATACTGGTCTATGCGACGACAGAGCCGCAAGAAGCATTGTTGCTGGGCGGCAAAACGGCCGCTTTGTCTGAAGGGCGAGTGACACAATTTGGTGACACCATTAGCGTGTACAACCAACCGCGCGACCTTTCAACTGCACAATCGTTTTCAGATCCACCATTTAACCTTGCCCATATATCGGTGGCCGCCAATGAGATGATTTTTAATGGCCGCCCCTTTGGTCATCTTAGTGACTTGAAGGTCAATCTGGCAGAGGGTGCATACACTGCAGCTATCAGACCCCATCATTTGTCACTAGTGCCTACGGATCAACACTCTATAAAGTTGTCAGCGGTTGTTCGCGCCAGTGAAATTACTGGTTCTGAAACATTTATTCATTTGAATTTTGCTGACAACCGTTGGGTAATTTTAACCCACGGAGTGCACCAGGTCAGGCCTGACGATAAAATTGATGTGTACTTAAACCCGGGCAGTTTTTATCTGTTTGATAGTCTCGGCTCACTCGCGCACGCGCCGATTGCTATGCAGAGCAAGGATTAGTTTTATGGCACAAATCAGACTCGATCAACTGGCGCATTCCTATTATCCACATCCAGAAAAACCAGAGGATTACGCACTTAA
>JALZUX010000635.1 GCA_023301405.1 Granulosicoccaceae bacterium
TTTTTTTACTCGCTTTAACGGTAGTTCAGTCGCATTGGCGACTAAACGCTCAACAGAAATTGCCACTCGATATCCAGTCGCCTTGCGTGCACGTCGAAACTGCTTTGAAGTAGTGCTTGGCGCTGTCTAACGAAGTAGCGAATAAAGGACCCCTTCGCGACCGCGATAGCCCTGAGAATATGGTGCAACGACCGGCGGACCGCTGCCCCGGGAAGTAGTGCATAAATGAAGAATATACCGGCGGGCTTTGCCAAATTACTGGTACTAAATTAGATTCTTCTTTTGCGTCAATTTGTTCGTTTGGCAGTGAGAAAAATTTCATTAACCCCAATAGTTAAGGTTAAATTTTTTATTTGCTAGTAGTGGTAGATTATTTTGCTCTAGTAATGGAATGTCTCTTGAGCGGCAAAAAAATGATCAAGAAGCCTACGGTCTAGGCCCTTATGGAGAGCAAACCATTAAAGAAGTCTTTGGATGAGATAGTACGTCATAACACCGTTAAGGCTGATACGCTTAAAGAGTAGGGCAGATTTTCCTATAGGGCTTATAGAGCTTCATCAATAGCAAACTCTTTGCCCGTTTCCAGCAGAGTTACGTTGGCGGTGGTGAAGGAGTAATTGGTTTGCTCGAAGTGAGAAACATAAAAATGCGTATCCAAGTGAATATTTGCGTAATGGTTTGTCTCATCGAACGAGGCATGATCGCCGCTTGGGGCATCTCTTCCGTGAACAATCGCTGTAGGGGCAGCCGCAACCGTGTCATAAATCTTTTTGTCGAAACGACTATCCGCGGTCCAACCGAGGATTGGCCGTTGATGGTTATACAGCACAAAACCGTAACACAAGTAGTTGGGTGCCGAATGGATAAGCTTTAGGGTCAGATCGGCCACCGCTATCTGATTATCTGCATTAGCCGGATGCCAGGTAATGGCTTCTTGCGGGGGGGAGCCCAAGGCTTGCTAATTCGTGTAAGCGATGCTTTTGTACCATGCTCAGGACTTTGTCGTTGCCAAATAATCTAATTGGCTCAGCGCTTGAAGGCCAAGTCGCAATGTACAGTGGTAAGTCTCCGGTGTGGTCGGAATGATTGTGAGAAATGTAGATGTCTCTTGGTAGGGCTCTTTTTAGTATGGCGTTAGCCGAACGACCTACCCCAGCGCCACAGTCAAGAAGCAGTGCTGGCTTGCCAGCGCGTTCAACGGCATAGGCGGTGCTTTGGCGCTCCAGTTTTGAAATTGGTGGTCCCTCTGCCAATCCCGAGGCATGTTACTGTTAACAAGTCAATCTCCGGATTACCTATAGATAAAATTAAATCCCGCAAGTTCCTCACGGAGTCTGCCAACTACTTTTTGTCTGAAAAAGTCGATTTGTCACATCGTCAATTTAAACAGGTAAAAGTTACTGCTTATACTGGTTGTTTGGTATTTGTTAGAGTCTGTATGAAGTGAACTTTTGTGCAGTAAAACTGATACTTGTAAAGCTGTGCTGCGTAGCATTTCGTAGCAATCATAATCATTGCATAGGAATTTCATTGCATAGGAATTGCGTTAGAACAACGGCAGCCTAGGGCAGTGATTCATCTGGTAAAACATGCAAAGTCATGTATGGCTCAGAGCAGTGAATGTTCAGCTGCACTTGTCTTAATTAGTGCCCATCCAGAACCAAGTGCTGCTGCGGCCCACTTAGGCACGCAATCTTTCACCAATAACATGGTGTTATTTATGAACGACCCATTCCCAATAAATCATCGGCCCACGTGTAGTATGTAAGATTTTACGAACCTGAATGGCCGTTGCTACGCGCTCTTTTGGACGGGCACTAATTAGTTAAGGCAAGCATCTGCTGGTGCAAATGGTGCAATGTAAGTAGCTGACGGGAACAGCTCTTTAATCAATGCTTCGTCGTTTTCGAGGTACAGTATTTTCACGTTAGCGCCTGCATCCATTGTCGCGTAGGCGTTTAGACCGTCACCACGTGCTCGCCAAAGTGAGTCTAATACGGTCCAGCTTTGTGGTTTGAGATAGTTCAGGGTTGGTCGCGCCGCTGACATAGTCGCGTGCATGGCGAGTGCGTTCGACTCAGCTGTTTGACCCACGGTAACAAAATCTTGTTCTAACAGTGCTTGCTCAATAGACAGGCAGTCGCGTTCGGCTTGTGCTGGCCAGCTAGAAAATAACGGGCTGGTGGCTACTGTGTGATTCATGCCATCGCGAGAAGACTGCGATTTTTGAGCACTGTCAACGGTAACTATTGCGATTCGAAAAGCTGGCCATTTTATGGCAAGTGGTTGTGCGTAGCTGTCCATCCCATCAATTGAGTTTCCACGGTTCCAGCGAACGAACCCGTGCCAAAGCGATCGCGAAGCGCTACCGCTACCGATGCGAGCAATGATACTAAGTGCGGACTCAGGTAACCGGGTCTGAAAGGCACTGTCGAGGGCTACAGTGAGTGCCGCAAAACCCGAAGCGGACGAAGCAAGTCCCGCGGCAGTTGGAATTGTATTGCTGCTATCGATTTGTAGAGGTGCGTGTTGACCTTGCCGAAAATAGCGGACGAAATCAAACAGGCGCTTGGCAAAAGGCTCAGTGAGCGCGACAGTGTTATTGTTAAAAATAAGAATGTCATGATCTGCGGGTGATATTTTTGTTGATGTTCCCAAATTACCCAGTGATACCGACAACGATGAGTTCATTGGAAGGTTTCGTGATTTGTCGCGCTTGCCCCAGTACTTTGATAACGCGATATTGCTGGGGGCAAAAGCATTTGCCACAACGGGTGGGTTGCTGCTGTCGGGTAAAAGTTTGTCAAACACTGTTTGGACGATATCATTCATCAAAACGTAATCCGTCGCTGGCGACCGTTACTGCGGTAAATCCGGTGGGTACATGGCCTAGTGCAACCACACAATCACCAAGACCAGAGCCAGATATTTTAGCTGCCATAGTTTCAGGATGACTGCAGGCTTGGTTGATTAAATGGCTCAATGTATTGTCTGACACACCTAGCGCCTCCATCAGCCTCTGATATTCTTGCAAATGGTTGGCGAACAAGGACCAGTCAGTACATTGAGCGGCATTAATAGTGGCTGCAGCACAGACTCCCATCTGTTTATAAAGAGCATCGTAGTGTTGTTTGTTTCCTTCGCGAGCAGTTGCTATGCGCGCAAGTACATCAGCGGTTGGTGTTTTATAACCGGCATAGCACAGGCTGAGCGGTGGTGGAGCGGGAAGTGATCGTATCTCTGCTTTGCTCTCACTATCTGATAGTAACTGGTAGGCTAACATTCCGCCATGCAGGCTGGCAGCGAGGTCTGCGCCGCTGCCGCGGCCTTGTAAGTGGCGAATTATTCCAAGGCCCGTCTGATGCAATTCAGTGGGGACAAGTTGATCGCTACCGTGGGTAAGACCGTGGACTGCAGCGAGTGACGCGGCGGTTACAGCTGCTGATGATCCCAAGCCCATCGTCGGATTGATCTGCGATGTAATGTTAAGCCGGATACCATGAGCCATCTGATCGGCGTAGTGGGCAACCACCGCTAACACAAACTTCATGGGGCCATCGATGTGGATGGCATTGAGATCCATTGTCAATGGTTCAGAGATGGTCGAATGCACTTCGGCAATGCGTGCTTTAAGCGTTGTTGCAGTAACAAAGATACGTTGATCGATGGCGCAAACAATGGCGGGTTTCCCATATACCACCGCGTGTTCGCCGGTAATCATAATTGACCCTGGTGCGGAGACTCTAAGGGTTTGGTTCATAGTGGGTCTCTGCATTGGGCTGTCGGCGGAGGGTCAAAGTGAGCTGGCTGTCTGTAAGGATGCGCCTTGCATTGCCACCTTCAATGGCTCCCAGTTCAGTTCCGGGTACTGTTGCTTGAGTTTTAAGATTGCGTCAGCGTCTGGCAGATGCACTAAGATGATCCCGCTCGCTTCGCCACGCACAGCGCCTGCACCAGAAATTTTTGCGGCACCCCCGACGCTTTCAATGGCTCTGACAAGGCGTTTCGCGGCACCGGTGACGACACCGATTGTTTCGAGTAATCGTTGATTTTCGCGCAGTGCATGATGCGGATTGCGTGACGCTTGCAGGTCAGCGGACAACTGCTCGGTGCAGGCGCTGAATGCGTCCCATAATGGCTGATCATGGCCGGCTCTCTCTCTTACCTTGGCGACACATTCACCCGTTGAAGAGATTGGCGTGCCGTGCAGTACCCAGTACCAGTTCTCACCTGTTAAAAGACTATGATCGGCAGCAATTTTTGGCTGGCTCAGTTGGTCTCCTTCGATTCGGTTTATTCCTCCAAAAACCACAGCCGCTGCATCGACCGCACTACCTTTACCATGCTGCAAACGTTCGCAGGTGCGTACTTGCTGAAAACGTTCATTATCACTATTTGGTATGTTAAGCAGGTGCTCGTATAAGACTAACGTTGCTGCAATGACCGCTGCTGATGATCCCATGCCAGCGCCCAGCGGCAGGCTTGATCGACTAGAAATCTGGCCGGGTACGGGCAGGCGGCGATTGTGGCTGACGCCGGGCAGCGGCAGATAGTGAACTAGCGACGACAAAGTGTAGATGGCAAGGTCGTCCGGGCGTTTCAGAATCTTCTGCACTGGCAATTCGCCTTGCAAAAACTGGTCAAAGCGTCGATCCAAACGATCTTTGAAGCTTTTGAGTAGATCAAGGGGATATAACTGGCCCTGACTTAGCGATCCAAAAGCCGTACGCAGTCCGCCTGTTTTGTGCATTGGCGTAAACCATACATCGGTGTATTGCTGTGCAGCAAGTACGATTGCTGGTGCGCCATACACAACCGAGTGCTCACCGGAGAGTATAATTTTGCCCGGTGCGCGGCCAAAAATCTGCCCTTGCTCACTGGTTGCTAGTGGCTTCGTAGTTACGTTTGTGGTCATTAATGCTGGCGAGTCGATAGCGGCCACGAGTGGTAGCAAGAGAAGGTGGTTGTGACAGAATCACCTCAGAGCCGTCTTGAGGGTCTGGTGCATGCCACAGTTCTAGGTACTCATCATAGGTGAGCGCGGTTCGATTAGTAATCTGCTGTTGATGCAGGTGCTGGTGAAGGTGTTCGCGGTAGCCCGGTTGTACTTGGCCTGAGAAAAACTCGGCAACAGAACCAGACCCATAGCTAAATAGCCCGACGGGTTTGCCTGAGAGATCATCTTCACAGTTTTCCAGCATCGACAACAGGCTTAGATAAAGTGAAGCTGTATAGCAATTGCCAATCTGCCGCGCGTAGACAAGGCCAGGTTCAAGTTTTTGCTCGTCGCCTTTCGCATCGTTGTGCGATGCAAGTCGGCGGTGTGCTTTTTGCCCCATTCGTGAAAAGGGTAGGTGAAAACAGAATTGCACCAAATTGTCGTAGTCGCGTCCACCATTAGCAGTGTAATCGTCCCATGCGTGGATCATCCCGTGCAGATATTTCATTGCAGAGTACTTTCCGTCGACTAGCGGTGTTTTACGGTAATTTGGTCGCCAGAAATCCATCACGTCTTCACTGTGACAACCTGTTGATACGTCGATGGAGAAAACTCTCGGGTTGGCAGAAATGAGCATTGCCACAGCCGCAGCTCCCTGGGTCGCTTCTGCGGAGCTATCGAGGTCATAGCGTGAAATATCTGATGCAATCAACAGAACTTTTTTGTCTGGCCGACGCGCAACATAGCCGCAAGCCAGTTGTAAAGCGGCGGTAGCACTGTAGCAGGCTTGCTTTAATTCTACGCAACGGACTGTGCTAGGTAATGCTAACAACTGATGAACGTAGATACCGGCCGCCTTGGACTGATCGATACCTGTTTCAGTGGCAAACAACACTGTGTCAATTCCGTCGCTGCCGCAAGAGTCAAGAACAATTCGTGCGGCCTCGGCCCCCAGCGTAACAATATCTTCGTCGCATTCTGGTATGGCTATTTTATCTTGACCAATGCCTTTCGAGAATTTTGCAGGATCAATGTTG
Source organism: Granulosicoccaceae bacterium (assembly GCA_023301405.1). Taxonomy (GTDB): domain Bacteria; phylum Pseudomonadota; class Gammaproteobacteria; order Granulosicoccales; family Granulosicoccaceae. The sequence continues at coordinate 5,977 of JALZUX010000635.1, forward strand.
TGACGTTCAGCCAACGCATCCTGCGCCAGATAACGGTGCGGGATATAGAAACTGATATTATCGATACCAATTGCAGTCATGATTGGTAATCCCTTTTAAGCAAAAGGGCGGTATTTCCGCGAAGTTCGGAGCAATTCGCACAGCCAAGCAGAAACATTGCTGACTTGAAAGTACGCCGTATCATTTCAATTTTTCGCACAACAGATTCACTGGATTCCCGTGCAGCATTGAGGAGAGGTGCGGCGAAGCCGCACAGGTGTGCGCCTAATACCATTGCCTTGACCATGTCGATGCCAGAGCGCATACCACCACTGCTGATTAAGCAAGCGTCGGGTGCGTTACGCTGCAAATAGTGAGTCGCCGCACGCAATGATTGAACAGTGGTTAGGCCCCAGTCTTGAAACTGGAGTCCGAGATTATCTTCGTCATCAACCCGACGATGATATTCGATGCGACTCCATGAGGTGCCGCCACGTCCTGCGACGTCAAAGTGAAGAACTCCAGCCCCTAAACCTGCAGCGATGTCAGTGGTTGACAACCCTGAGCCTACTTCCTTAAGAAGCACAGGCACGCTGAGGTCTTTAACAATCTCAGCAATACGCTGCTCCAGGTTGGCGAAATTGCGATCACCTTCTGGTTGGACAGCCTCCTGTAGCGGATTTAAATGTAAGTAGAGCCCATCGGCCTGCAGTAGGTTAACTGCTGCCTGGCACTCTTTAATACCAAAGCCCATGTTAAGTTGCACGGCTCCCAGATTGGATAGCAAAGGTACGTTAGGTGCGATTTCGCGCAAATTGAAGCTATTTTGGGCATCCGGGTTGACGAACATGACTCGTTGCGAGCCAACAGCCATGGCTACCCCGCATTGCTCGGCAGCAGCAGCAAGATTGTGGTTGATGCGGGATATTTCCTGGTCTACCCCTCCTGTCATTGACGAAATTAGAAAAGGAAAAGATAACGTTTTACCAAGGAACTGAACTCGCGTGTCAATCGCGTCGAAGTCTATGTTGGGTAGGGCACGGTGAGTTAGATCGACACCATCAAAACCGGTCGCATCGCGTTGTATATTTGCGTCCTCAGCAATTACTCGTAGATGCTCGAGCTTTCGGCTGTTGGTCTGGTCCATCAGCTTCGTTCCATCACAAGGTGGGTTCGCATCAACTCCCCTGGGTTGGTTTGTGAGGCTAACAACGACAGTTCGCCACAGAGCACGGTCGCTGCGCACAAAGCGGCGAGTCGACGGCCGTTGTCTCCGGCAGGTCGTTCGTCCATACACCCCATTTTCTGTAAAGCTTCTGAAGCCACCTCATTGGACTTGCCGCTTCCGACCGAGCCAACAATCAGATTAGGTAGAGAGCACGAAAAGTAAAGTGAATGATCGCGATTTTCCGTGTGCACAATACCTTGGGATCCCTCAATGATATTGGCAGCGTCCTGCCCGGTGGCCAAATAAAAGCCCAGAAGCATGTTGGCAAAATGCGCGTTGGCGCTGCAAATGCTACCGGCGATAGAGCCGCCTATCAGGTTTTTTTCGGTGTTGATATTGACCATGCTTTCCGGGGTAGTCCGCAATAGCCGGCGACAGATGTCTCTTGGAATTTCCATTTCGGCAACAACGTGCTTGCCTCGACCTAGAATGGAGTTTACTGCGCTGGCTTTTTTGTCGGTACAGTAGTTGCCCGAAATGGAGGAGTATTGCAGCTGTGGGTATTGCTGTAAAATCCAAGTTTGCAATTTATCGGCGGCGGTTGTCACCATATTATGGCCAGCGGCATCACCAGTGGTGCATTCGAACCTAACGTACAGTAGGTTTCCAATTATCCGTTTGTTGAGTCCTACCAATCGAGTGAACCGGCTGGTGGAGCTAACGATAGCTCGTAACTCATCTTCCCTCGCTGCGATTGATTGCCAAGCCTCATTGGCCACTTGAGCGCTGCTCGCACGTAGAGAAATTGACCGACTCATTCGTTCGTCTACGATGGTGCAGCGAACGCCGTCACAATGTTGCGACACCCGAGCGCCCCTTGCGGTGGAGGGCCATAGTGGTGTTTCGTAGGTAGCCAGTGGTACGCTGACCTCTTCACTGATCACATCACCAATTAGCCGTATCGGTCCAATCCATCGGGTTGGAACAGGCGTTCGGTATTGCTCGCTATATTTCATTTTAGGGGGTCACTTGGCTCCAGCCAGATCACCAAACATTTGGAGCCAGTTCGGTGGGGGTGGCTTGTAGGTATTTTAGTCACTTTATTGCTGAAATCGGTAACAAATTAGTCATGCTATGCGAACACGAATCAAGCCGCCAAGTTTACATTATTTCCTCAACGCAAAAACATTAATAAACACATTAAAAAAGTTTTTTTAGGCCAAGCGAACGCTATGGTGATGGATTTAAATAGGTTTTTGCCAAGTGAAGTGACGGTCAGTACAATAAAACAGCTCGGTTCAGTCGTCGC
>JALZUX010000636.1 GCA_023301405.1 Granulosicoccaceae bacterium
TGCACTGCCCTCGATACCAACAGATTCGGGTATCGAGAACAGCACATGAACGGATCTGCGTTCGCTGATGTCAAGTAAAATTACAAACCAACGACGGTGCTATTCATCTGCACCAGTTGTTATAAGGCAAGACTGAACACCGTCCCATCCCCACCCATCACCATCATAATCAACACACTCTCCCGCTACCGCTACCACACCTTCAATACGGCAGGAATTTTGACCATCCCAACCCCAACCATCTCCATCAAGATCTACACAAGGACCGTGGGCCGCGTTATCAACTACCAGCTCTGTAGGCTGTAAGTTCTTTCGCCATTCAAAACTAGCTTGACCATTTTCAACAACAACTTTCCAAACATCACCAAAATCACGGACTTTGCCGTCTTCATCCTTAGGGAATAGCATATTGTCTGAGGTATCTAGCCCGAGGCCTGAACAATCATCGTTGCCATCACCCATGATGTCGTAAAGCGTACCGCTGTGGCCCGCCACAACAATGGTGTCGCCGGCCGCTGTGGCCAGAATCGCATCAACGGTTGGACATTCAGAATCGGTAGTACCTTCAGGCTCTAGTTCTTCGCCATCCAGAGGTAGTTGCACAACCGTTAAACCAGAACGTATGGCAATCTCTTGTACTGTCTGGTAGGTGCGCACTTTATGGCTTGAGTAAACCGCATTAATAGTAGCGGTAATTTGCTGACCATCAAACCAGTCAGCAAGCAACTGCGCTCTTAGTAAACCAAGATCGCTTAGTTCTTCGGCACACTTACTGGTACCACAGACATCATCACGGTTACTACCCTTAGATACTTCTTCAGCCATCTTAGCTGTGAGCTCAAAACTATCTAAATCACCGTAAGAAAGTTCATAAGTATCAGAAGCAGGGCCGACTACACTGGTGGTAGTCTTTTTCTCTGCGTGACGAGTGAAATACACCGTAACAGCAGTAGTGGTGAGGCCTTCAGCACTCACGACACCAGAAAAAGATAATGTGAAAACGGATGCTGCTGCACTTGCAACTGCTAGTGATTTGACATAAGGAAACATATACTACTCCATTAATGAGCGAATATTCTAGCGGAAAGGTATGCACCAAACAACCTACCTTCTTCTCACTAACGCGATGTCCACCACAACACTGACACTCTCAAAAATAACATTGAAAACGTATCAAACCCATTGCAAAACGCAATACAAGGCCAACTTGGTAAAGCCCGATAAACATCATTAGTGCAACTTATAACCCATCGTTGGCGCGTAGCAACCTACCGCATTTATCGAGTTACTCCAAAGGAATTTTTAAAAGGCAATGACGATGGCTGAAAGCGCCATCTAACAACACACTCGGCAGGGGCTAATTTTAAATGCTAACGCCACTCAGTCATCTGCGTTCGACACACCCTGCACTTCTTGTTCAATCGCACCGAAAACCGACTTACCATCTGTGCCAATCATTTCAATACGAACCTTACTACCGTACTTCATGAAACCTGTTGACGCCCTACCGTTATTAATGGTTTCTATCATTCGAAGTTCAGCGATACACGAATAACCCACACCACCTGCGGTGATTGGTTTACCGGGGCCACCATCCATTTTATTCGAGACAGTGCCGGACCCGATGACTGTACCGGAACACAGGCTGCGGGTTTTGGCCGCATGAGCGATAAGCATACCAAAGTCAAATGTCATATCCATTCCTGCATCGGCTCGACCGAACGGCTCACCGTTGTAGTCAACCGACAATGGTAGATGTAATTTACCGTCCCGCCACACATCACCCAGTTCATCGGGGCTCACAGCCACGGGGGAAAAGGCTGACGAGGGCTTTGAATGGAAAAACCCAAACCCTTTGCCAAGTTCATCAGGGATCAGATTACGTAACGAAACATCATTGACCAACATAATAAGGCGGATGGCCTGAAGTGCTTCTTCCCGGTTTGCCCCCATGGGGACATCGTCGACAATAACGGCAACCTCGCCTTCCATATCAATGCCGTAGGACTCATCTTCAACGACAATGGGTGAGCGGGGAGCGAGAAAGGTGTCAGAACCGCCCTGATACATCAACGGGACAGTCCAAAATGTCTCGGGCATTTCGGCACCACGCGCTTTTCTGACTAGCTCTACATGATTGACATAGGCAGAACCATCAGCCCACTGGAACGCGCGTGGCAGTGGCGACAAAGCATCGCGCTCATGAAAGCGCTGAACCGGCTGATAACCCCGCTCTAGCGATTCTGCCACCCTGCCCAGACGAGACCCGCAAACTGACCAGTTATCCAACGCCAACTGCAGCGTTGTCGCAATGTGCCCTACCGCTGTGCATTGGGTTAGGTCTTTTGAAACGACCACAAGAATGCCATCGCGGCTGCCATTGTCAATTGTCGCAAGCTTCATTAATTGCTTCCCATCGTTTTTTATAACTATTTTAAAAATCAGATGACTAAAAACCGCTGACTACTCTTTCATAGTGAGCGATAAACGATCATACCATAGCGGTTATGCGCAATACGTTATAACAAAGTACCGCCTTACAGATCGACGTGACGGCAAGCATAAGCCACTGAACTATCACCGTTAGAAATCAATAGCGTCAAAAAAATCTAGGACACTGGCCCCATAACAGTATTTTCTGCGTTGCACTTACCTTTTGCAGCGGTGCTGTGAGCAACACTATTTTTCCTGCATTGAATTGCGTTAATTCACCATCTACATTGGTGGAACGTGGAAATCGTAAGAACTCAGCACCACTGCCAAGCAAAACTAAACAATCAGATAAAAATTCATTGTCATCATCGGTGAAAATTTTGAACGATTAATTGCGCACTTTTAGCCAAACCCACACTTAGCCTCAGTATGCTTCTGATCTGTCAGAAACATCATGAGGTTCCAAATAAAACACACAAGCTACACACCTAAAAAGGCGTATGGCAAGTGCCCAACCCTCCATGGAATCAACAAGCAGAAAGCGCACAGAAACATACAAAAGATTCAACTGATCAGGGAACGATTAACAGACACCAAACAGGAACAGTACTTTGCGTATTTCCAAAAGTACTGTGAAAAAAAAGAAAAGAAGCTTTGAACCAGCCACTTACAATAATATAGTAAGATATTCTCACTACGCTCTATAGGCACAAGTGTTCCACCGAATAGCAAATGACCGAATTACCCTTGCCAATTTTATACAGCTTCAGACGCTGTCCCTACGCAATACGAGCTCGTATTGTACTGCTATTATGCGCACAAGACGTTGAGTTGCGTGAAGTGCTGCTAGCCAACAAACCTGTGCAAATGCAACAAGTCTCGGCCAAGGCAACAGTGCCAGTACTTTGCCTGCCTGATGGCAATATCCTTGACGAGAGCCTTGACATCATGCAGTGGGCTATAGCCCGCAGCCTTGATCCAGAAAAGCTGTTTAGCGTAGCAAGCGAACAACAGAGCCAACTTGATCTAATCAAACACAACGACACCGAGTTTAAACATTGGCTTGATCGTTACAAGTACCATACTCGCCACCCGGAACACCCACCTGAGTACTACCAACATAATGCAGAGCAATTTCTTGGTATTCTGGAAGCGCACCTTATTCACAGTCCGTACTTATTTGGGAAACGCCCACAGCTAGCTGATGTAGCCATTATGCCTTTTGTCCGTCAGCTTGCCGGAGTCGACAGAAAATGGTTTGACAACACTCACTATAGTGCCGTCAAAATTTGGCTTGCGAACTGGCTAAGTAGCCAGTTGCTCATAAACGCCATGGTTAAGTACCCGCCCTGGAGCACTGACCAAATTACAATCGTACTCACCAACACCTGACACCTGACACCTGACACCTGACGATAACTATAACTGCACCGGTCATTCTTTTTGTTATTAAACTGCTGCTCTATTAGAACAAAATCAGTTACGTTCCGATGAAGAGCACGTCATAGAAAATCATCTAAAACTCAGGAGGATACATTTTTTTCAAAAGTCACCCCAGCTGCCTTTTCATAGATTTTCAACATGGCGCTTTTAGGTTCTGACTGATAACCCGCCTCCATAGCGGCCTCGTAGCTTGCCGTCATTGCTTGCACCACAGGAATCAGGGCCTGTGTTTCCACCGCCATCCCCTGTACGTTGATGATATCTTTGTATGCCCCCTGCATGGGAAAATCGTTACTAAAATTGCGTTCAAGCATGCGTGGGACAAAATGCTCTGCGGCAAAACTGCGCGCACTGGCAGAGGTCACTACACTAGCCACTTGCTCGGCGTCGAGTCCAACAGCTACCGCCAACGGCAGTAACTCGCAAAGTGCAGCAATGTTTATGTTGTAGATCACATTATTGATGGCTTTCATCGCCTGCCCGCTACCATTGGTACCGCAGTAGCGAACATCACCGCCAAAGCAATTCAGATAATGCTGCACATCATGAAACACATCACGAGCGCCACCAAACATAACGGTCAAGCTTCCGTCCTGAGCGCGTGCAGGCAGACCGGATACAGGACAATCACAATAGGTTACACCCAACTCACTTGCAGAAGAGGTAATCTTGATCGCGTCGTTTCGGTCAAGTGTGGTGGTATCAATGACGGTGAGATTCTTGTTACCGGCAGTTGAAATACCATCCGCCCCAAATAGTGTTTCCTTTACTTCAGGCGCGTAGGGAAGACAAAGAAAAATCAATTCACAGGCTACAGCAACACCTGCAGGATTAACGCATTCAATCGCACCCCCACTGACCAGAGATTCTATTGCCGCCGGATCGTTATCAAAAACATAAAGCGCTTCAGCCTTTCCTAAAAGATGCTGCGCCATCCCGCCCCCCATATTACCAAGGCCAATAAAGCCAACTTTGTTATACTCTGGCATTCGACATCCCCCGTTACAATTTACACCACAGGCTTCATAAACCACGCTGCCTTTCGTACACGTTTCTTCAAAGCGACAGCGCCCCACTCACGAGTAGGTAGCTGTTACCACTGCGTTGACAAGCCACTGATAGCCCCTGCCTTTGAGCTACCCTGCACCGACAAAAAAACTGATCAAGCCCTGGTCAAATTGCCTTCTCGTAGATAATCAACGTAAAGTGCCGTGGCACCGGCCACTGCTACCGGCATAATGAAAAGGTTGACAAGAGGTATCATGCTGATTAGCGCCACCGTTGAGCCAAACCCATAGGCCACCTTTCGGCGCTTGCGCATAGTGTGGCGGACTTCTTTAAATAGTGCACCATGGTTGCCCAACGGATAATCCATGTACTCCAGTGCAAACATCCAGGCACCGAATAAAAAAAGCAACACCGGTGCGACAAGGTTGATCAGTGGCACAAATTGCAGTATCAGCAACGGCACAATACACACTAATAGATAAGATAATTTGGCTAACTCAGACCACATCAACCTTGGCACGCTCTTTACCAGAGTCAACCATGAAGGTGCCGGAGTACTAGTACTGCCAAGCAAGTGAGCTTCAACTCGCTCAGCCAACAATCCGTTAAAGGGCGCACCAATCAGGTTGGCAACTAATGTGAAGACAAATGCCAATGAAAACACTAACACCAATGACACAAGCCAATGCAGCACTGTTTGCAGTGCCCTTACTAACCACCAGTCTCCCCATTGAGAGAAAAGTGCGAAAGAATCTAACCACGCTGTAGCCAACTGGTTCACCCACCACCCCAACACCCCGAACACCAGCAGGTTGATCAGCAGCGGCATCAACACAAAGCGCCGCAACCCCGGTTGCCGCACCAGACGCCAGCCTTTAGCCACGTAACCAGCTGATTGTACGAAACCGGGGTTATTCATTGAGATTGACCAGTGAAGAGTAAATATAAGGACACCTTTATTATACGGACAGTTAGAGTCTACTGTCACTTGCACTGAACAAAATAGTACGTAACTGCTTGTCAATAACCCCTGACTGAAACTGACTGGTAGCCATATTGCTGTGCATGCGTGCACAAGCCTAAAGCATTACTTCGCCTTAGACGAGTTTCATTCGATAACATCATCGGATGGAATCCGCTCACTACTACAATACCGTTCAAGCCCATACATATATTAGCCTTTATTTGGCGTGATGGATCTTCACTAGCGAGCAATTATCTCGATGGAATGACCAGCCTCCCAGTGCTTTT
>JALZUX010000637.1 GCA_023301405.1 Granulosicoccaceae bacterium
ATAATTTGCGGAGGAATCCTTATTCCACTTGTTTGTCCAGACATAAGCCTGACCATTTCTTATTGTGTCGGTCAAGTAGCCGGTTGCTTCGACAAAAGCGATGAATTCACGGTTAGTGACTTCATACTTCATTATTTCAAACTCATTTACCTCTGCCATTGCAGGCGTTTCGTTAATATCTCCTTTGGCGTCTCCCATCGTGAAGCGGCCAGCGGGAACTGTTATCCAATCAGCGCTAAGTGCTTGAGTAGAGCTTAAGCAAGAAAATATAATTAATACCCATAGGCTAGCCCTTGAGAGTAGTGTCTTGATTTCTGCAATTGGCTGCATAAGCTGGATTTAACTCGGGTTGGCCTTACGATGATTTATCAATAATTTGTTCTCTTGACAAGGCACCATTTGATATAGGATTAAAGACGGATAAAATAGTGTAGCGATACACATTAATGCAGCATATCAGTCAAAGCAACTTCCACTGAAGCTCTGCCGTGACGACAGCGCCATCGCCGCAATTATTCAATTTTGAATAACGTGTATGGCTTGCCGGTATACCGCACGATAGTTCTCAGGCCAGTCCTGTTAGAGTTAATTAGCCTGACGCGCACCGTATAAACTCCAGACCGGAGCATGATGAGCTTATGTTCTTCTTAGGCCAGTGAGATTGTGTGGACAGGCATCTGAGCGTCGATAAACGACGCCTTGCTTTTCGATTCAATAGGATAACCATCAACGTGCTGACGCCTACATCTCCGGCTAGTGGCAATACGGTGTCACGGACGGTGAACATTAAATTAAATTGTACCGAGCATAGCTAAGCTGGCGTCTTTCCTAATCAGAAATATTAGGGCAGGGATGCGAGGTGAGCACTAGGTGCAAAATAGGTGAATACTGCGGAAATAGTGCAAAATAGGTCGCTTGATCGAGCGAGAAATGTGGCCCGCCGCGTGCCAAGCTTGATCTGGCGAGCTGTGAAGCAATATTTTTGGTTTGTAGCGAATCGGTGTCGCCAGGAGTGGCCTCTTGAGGGGGTATTGCAGAAAAGCGGTCATTTACAAGCTTTTGCATTGGGTCGGCATCCTGTAGCCATGGGATTGCATGTGGTTAATAAAGTTAGGATCTTCTTGCAGGCCGCTGGATTCGATCAAACCGCTGGCAATCTTTGCTTTCGGTTAATCTCTGTGAGCTAATTAGCGGACTGATTCGATAGTGTCGAACACCGGGTCATTTGAAGGTTTGATCCATGATTGCGTTATCTATCGTATCGAGGCTAATGGCGGTTATCTGGTTTCTGAATGATGACTTTACATCGCTTGGCGCAGAAATGGTAACGGCCCTGCCACCTGAACGATACCTGAGTGATAAAGAAGACCTTGTCTCCGGCTTTGAGATTTAGGGCTTTTGTTACTCGAGTTGACAGGTTCGATAGCGAGTCGGCTATGTTTACGGAAAGCGCTACACATGAAATGGTCGAATGGGTGAAGGAGTCAACTATACGAGATGAAATAGTCAATGTGTTGCGTTGAGATTAAACAGCAGTCTGCTGATTGCGGACTGTGTTGCAGTTGATTTTGCCAGCGAGTATTGGTGGTCAGCGACAGCAGTTGGGACAGTACTGCAGGTGAGGATGGCGACAATTAGTATGTCCAGTTGAGTAGTCACAATTAGAAACCGTTAGTTGCATAATCAATGGTTTCCTACTTCGGCTCGCCTTAAAATACTCGTAGTGATTACAGTCAGCAAAATCATTGTATGAGTGGATTGTTAGTTTCGGGCTACTGACAATGGCCACACAAATTTGTGATATCGCCTGATAAAGCGATAACACAGTCAGTGCTCCAAGACACACTGTGTGAAATGAGCCATATTCGCTTTGTTCTTCCATTCACCATCATAGATCTATTTGCCAATGGAGTAATGTAATTGCGTTCAGGGGCCTAAGGGCAGATTCGTCTCCAAATGTAGCTAAACAATTTTCCTGTTCGGTCCTGATTTGCGTGAACAGCACGCCAGAGTGCTAACGGTAAGGTTAACAAGTGGGGGATTGTAGACAACGCATTAATCAATTGAGAGCCAGTCCCAGTCGTTGATATCGTATCGTAGTTGTGCCTTTTCATTTCTTTTCTACACAGAAAATTGACTACCGATTGCTCTGTTTTACTCAGCGTGGTTTGCCACTGCTCGCCAGTGTTTGATTTAAAGCCAACGCCTGCCTGGTAATTGTTGAATGATGAATTAGCCATAGGAACGTCAAGCATGGGAGCCTCAAAATCTTCTCCAAGCCACTCTGTAATATCGCGTAAACAGGGTTCAGCCTGGCCGACAAGATCTTCGTAGCGCACTAGTTTCACGACATCATTACCATGTCGCTGGCGTGCCTTGATCGACGCACGGGCTGCCCCGCGCCACATGAGCGCAGCAATAATCGGGTGATATGAAGCCCGTGATCGAATGTACTCTTGCACTTGTTCTGGGGTTTCCTTATCGATCTCGCCATTGGCCCGTTTGCTCCATTCACTATAGCTTGCCACCATTGCTCGCGGGTCGCGCACGATGCACAGAATTTTCGCTTGCTCAAACCCTTCGTGTATATCGCCGATGCGGAATACATGGCGAGGGGTTTTTTCACCCCAACGAACCTTATTATGCCTTTTAGCATCCAGTTCACAAAAGGCTGTAAGGTAGTAGTCGCAATAGACGGCGCTCTCTTTACCATTTGCATCACGTAACTGCAGTACTGCCTGCTCAAGCTCGGCACGCGACAGCCACCCTTTATCTGCCTCACCAGCGTACCCAAACGGCCGGTGCGATAGGGCTAAAAACCAGTCCTGGACCTCGCGGCGTTCTTCATCTGTGGTGATTTCTGTTGAGCATCTGCTGCGTAAATCGTCAAACCAGTGGGTTTCCGCGCTAATGTGGACGCGCGAATGCAAGCTTAGCGCACGTTGCAACATTGTGGTGCCGGAGCGCGACGCACCGACCACAAATACTGGATTAGACTGCATTTCTATTACTCTCAGAGGGGGTGATTGAGGCTCATCCATTTCGCCAAAGTTCACCCATTTAACCGATCTACTGTAGTGCAGGGGCACGGGGCTTTTTGTACTCGCCATCTGTACCTTCTACCCTGCGAACAGGGACTACGTAAATTTTTCTAGTGGTTTGTCTTGTTTTAATAACAGAAAACAAGACGCCCCTATTTTGCAAATTACGAATACTTGCCGTTTCTCCAGTTACCGCAAATACCCATAGTGTATGGATCTCTTAATTTTACCACCACTGAACCATTTAGTACCTAATGACTTACGTTAAGAAATATGTACAGCGCGTACCGTAATGTTCTTAACTGAAAATTTAATGCCAAAAGCCCCAGAGTAGATCTTGTGCTTGTATAAAAAGCATGGTTTCTGCCAATGTCAACTTAATACAGCAACCAATGCCGTACTATGTCTGATTGTTAATGACTGTGTGTACGCACGGTTTGCACGCCGCCGGGCGTCTCGGCCGGATGTGTGTTTTATGTCGATCTGGTCGCATTTTTTATTATATATCCTAGTAACCTATCGATGATCGACACAGTCGAACGAGCTGTGTTGCTTTTTTGGTAAACCTCCAGCGCCCGTAAATAGAAGCGCAGAGCCAACCAAAATTCGCCGGTCGACTTGGTGTCCCTGCATAGTATACGGTGCTTTTGCACCACCCTTCTAGTATCGCACTTTTGCGTATTTTAAACCGAGCACTCATCTGCACTTTACGCCGCCGCGCCCCAGTGTCAGTTTTTTTTGTGTGTTCACTCAACTTTACCTTTACTTTCCAGTAAGCGGGTCATTTGCCAGGAAATTCTTAGCGGAAAATGATTTCGCCAGAGGTCGTCGTTACCAGGCCTACTCACGCTTATAATGACAAGCCCTTCTCTACAGTCCGTTAGCGGCGACAACGACAGGAAGTTCACTTCTGTATCTCAGAAATCAGTTCCAGTACTTGCAAAACTGACCTGATTCCTGATCAGATACGCGCCACCAACAGCAGCAGCAATCTCTGTAGCTGATGATCGGCCAACATCACCTTGGGGGGCTCAGGCCCTCGGTAGGGCGGTTCGTGAGGATAAAACCCTTTTTTGTTTCTGGATAAATGCAATCAGCGAAGTGGATATTTTAGCTTCTGATTCCAGAGACCCCACATTCGTCGTGTAGGATCAACCGATCAAATAAATGTGGATTAACCCTCTTACTTACAGAGACACCCAGCATAGTTTGCGTGAATGATCCAAGGCCTGTTCATTGAGAAATACGAATTCTGACAAAATCACTGCTTTGGCTGAGCAGGGATATTGATTTAAAATAGAGTGTTGTCCGAATCCCGTAGGCTCAACGCTTAATGGCGAAGCCCACCAGTTGATAGCGGTCATGCGGAAACGTGGGTTCGGTGAGTAGATTACTGGAGCTGCGATGTTTTGACAAAGAGCACTTTAATTTTCTGTTATTGATACCCGCGCCGCGCTTACGTGTATTAGACTGACACGGCGGTGCCATATTTCTGTTGTAAAACCTCAAACAGGCAACTTCGAAGTAATGACCAACAGGATCGTTCAGGAACATCCCGACCGTGGGAACCGTGCATTCGAGCTAGTAGACGACGCGATCGAATATCAGATCTCAAGTCAATTTGGTGACGAGGAGCTATCAGTCGTGCTGTCGGTATTGGCGCCCGAGCCAGTTGTAGACGGATCGATGATGTATTTCGTCAGTGAAGTAAATAGAGAAGCATTGATTAAACTTTTTGTTGATCTGCCAGACTCAGAGACTTTTACGAAGTTTGTCAACACTGTGCAGCGACGGATCAGAGAGGAGAGCTTCGGTCAGCTAGATGCGGATAACCGTGGATCTGAGATCACCCAAGAGCAGGTCGAAACTACTATACGTATGTTGGAAACCTATCTGGACCCAACGAGCATCGAAAACTTGCTTTTGGCCCTGCGCCGTCTTTCTGAAGCGCCTGACAATCGAGATTGCCTTGATGAGGTCGTGAACGCTTTCAATGGTCTCGGTGTGCAGCAGGGCTCGGTACTGACCTATGCACCGTTCTTTAATACACTCGTCTTAAGCGCAGGTCTGGATTAACAGAGCTTGCGGCTGGCGATTTGGTTCAGATTTCTGAGATAAATTATGGTAGCAAAGGTTGAAATTTACGGTACCAGCTTCTGTCGGCATTGCGTGGCTGCGCGACACTTGTTGAACTCAAGGCAAATCGACTACACCGAATACCTGATTGATCTGATGCCGCTTGAGCGCACTGAGATGCTGCGCCGCTGCGGGCGCAAGAAAATGCCTCAGATATTGATCAACGACATACCAGTTGGTGGTGATGAAGATCTGATGATGCTGGATGCCAGCGGCGAATTGGACCGGTTATTGGCAACCATAGATGGACGCTCACTTTAATTTCGACATGAATCATAAGGAGGCCCGTAGCGATACGCAATTGTAAAATATCAGACATATTTCCTTTGAATTTCACTGGCGCAGAATTCACTATATTCACCGCTTAAGAAGATAGGAAAGCCTAGCTAACAATTTCTAGGGTTCTAGCGTAGTTTCAAGGTTAGGAGATTGGTTAGCAGGGAAGCTTACTTTTAACGGATAATCAGGTAGTTGGATATTCTCCTTTGTTAGCTTCGAAGGTTGCTATTAGCACTTGGCCTTCAGCGCGCAACTAACGTTTATCCTCTAGTTGCACCAATAGTTCCGGCAGTGCATGGTGCAAAATATCACAGACCACAATCTAGATTGGTATCAAATTAACCGTGCTCGAATCAATCGCACATTCCTCTATACTCCGCCACGGAATATGTGAGTTTTCTGCAGCGAACACTGGATAACGATCCATTATTTTTGTTGCCGCCTCACCAACAATAGGCAAGCTCTAGATCGCTGCTTGCTGAGAGCGTGCATCTTAGTCGAATTGGGCCTGGCTCGTGTCTTTCACAAATGACTGGGTATCAACGGCCGCCTGTTTCATGTGAGCAACAAGATCCAAGGGTCGAGATGGATCCATACCGGGTGCACTTCCGCCAATACTGACTTGAGTACAGCTGGCGGTAAATCTTCCGGAGTGAGCAAGTCCACGGGGCTAATCACCTGGTTGCTGCCATCGACGTCTGAGCCTCATGAAACA
>JALZUX010000638.1 GCA_023301405.1 Granulosicoccaceae bacterium
ATTGGGGCGTATGTCAAACGCATTAGCCAAACGGTTAGACATTCCAAAGAAAGCAGAAATACTGGCAATATCCCAAATGTCTTCATCATCGAAGCCATGGGTTTTTAGTACGTCTTTATCGGTCTGTTGCAGATCACCAGAGTCAAGCGCTACCGTTACTGCGTAATCAAGCATCGCTCTTTCACGATCTGTAATATCAGCGCGCTGATAATTAACCGCCACCTGATCCGCTAGCATTGGCTTCTTAGAATAAATACGCAATAAAGCGCCATGCGCAACAACACAGTAGTGGCAGTTATTGGCAGCACTGGTAGCAACAACAATCATTTCTCTGTCTGCCTTTGAAAGATTGCCACCTTCTTTAAGCATAAGTGCATCATGGTAATCAAAAAACGCACGAAACTCCGCTGGTCGCCGTGCTAGCACAATGAATACATTAGGGATAAAACCAGCCTTTTCATAAACACTTTCGATTTTTTGGCGAATATCATCGGGGAGGTCAGCTAGCTCAGGAACTGGCCATGCGCAGGGAACATTTGTCATTAGAATACTCTGAGTACTTAAATAAATTATTGTTTGGGTTTATTCGTAGGTACGAATATCGTCAATTACTTTGCCATCATTTACCAGAGAGCCAACCGACACCAAACTAACCTGCCCTTTCAATTTACAAAGCTCTTTGATACTTGCCTCAACGGCTTCGGCTAAGTTATCTATTTCACTATCTGTTTCACAGTGCAAAGTCATTACATCAATTGCATCAGTACTATCAACCACCAGACGCGCTTTAGATATTTCAGGATGGCGCTTAACTACCGCTGCGACTTGCTCAGGGTGAACGAACATACCCTTTACTTTAGTGGTTTGATCTGCCCTGCCCATCCAACCGGCGATTCGTTGATTCGAGCGGCCACAAGGGCTTTCACCTGGCAGTACCTTAGTCAAATCTCCAGTTGCAAATCGGACCAGAGGATAGGCATCAGAAAAGCTGGTAATCACAATCTCCCCGACATCACCTGCTGCTACCGGATCACCCGTCCCTGGAGTCACTAACTCAAGCACGATATTTTCATCAACAATAAGCCCTTCCATGGCGTCTGATTCATAGGCAATTAACCCCACATCTGCGGTCGCATAACACTGACGGACACTGACACCGTAAGCTTCAATACTAGCCCGCAACGAAGGTGGCAACGCTTCACCGGATACCAACGCTCTTTTTAAGCTACTGGTATCACTTCCGCTCTCTGACGCTTTATCAAGTAATATTTTTAAAAAAGAAGGTGTGCCTGCATAGGCTGTTGGCTGCAGATCAGCGATAGCCGCTATCTGCAGCTCTGTCTGGCCGACTCCGGCTGCGAACACCGCACAGCCGACTGCCTCAGCACCGGACTCAAACATAAAGCCTGCAGGAGTAAAATGATATGAGAACGTATTATGCACCAGATCTCCCCGCCTAAAACCAGCCGCAAAAAGCGCACGGGCCATTCGCCAATAATCGGCAACGTGACTCTCAGGCTCATAAATAGGACCTGGGGAGGAATAAACCCGCTTCATTTGCCCGGCGGGGATTGTCGTCAAACCACCAAAAGGCTTGAGTGCCGCTTGCCGGTCGATTAGGTCAGATTTCCGGGTAATAGGTAGTTTTGCTAACGCTTCTAACGATACAACTGAGCTAGCATCAACATCTGCCAGCAATTCCTTGTAAGCAACAGTCGACTCTTTGGCTCGGGAGATTTGCTTTGGCAAATCCATCTGAAGCGCTAAACTGCGAGTCATTGCATCACGAGTCTCAAGCTTGTCGAAAAATTCACCAGTCATTGCTGTTTTCACTCAGGGTAGTTTGATGGTGACAACCGGATCACCGTTTTCGGATTATACCGTCAAAACCGCTGGCTTTGAACTGATCCCCGTGAAGCCACTATTGACCTACCCGAGATCAGCAATTAAGTTAAAGAGAAACTGGCGCCCTCCCCCGAAGCATGCAGAACAATGTCAGGCAATAGGTTTATTATTTCATGGCCTTTCTGAAGGCAATAAGTGGGGCATAAAATGCCAAGGAAATGGAAATTCCTGACAACTTGTTAGTATACTTCGCTGCTTGAAAAGTTAATCTGTGTTGAGTGGCGAGCTGTTATTGAACCATCAGGTCCTTCGGTTCCCGCAGGAGAATTGAGTTCGATCGCTGTTAGGATAGGCAATCAACAATCTACTGCGCTCTTTGGTTACGTGCCTGCCGATAAAAAGGCCGTTTTGAAACGAGATCAGCGCAGCGCGGACACCTAAATTACCACCGGATGTTGCGTCCCTATGAACAGGATGTCATAGCATGCCTAAACAAAAACAACACCATTCAAAGACAAACCAACTCCTTTACAGCGCGCCTTACGATAACCACCGCTTACGACGCTTATAGTTTTTTCCTTCCCGGAAATTTCTCTTTGAGCCTTCACTCATCCCTAAGTAAAACTCTTTAACATCGGCGTTATCACGCAACTCATCAGCACGGCCATCCATCACGACTCGACCCGACTCAAGAATATAACCGTAGTGCGCGTAACGCAGCGCGATATTAGTATTTTGCTCTGCCAGCAAAAACGATACTCCTTCATCGACATTCAGCTGCTTCACAATTTCAAAGATCTCTTCAACCAACTGTGGCGCCAGGCCCATTGAAGGTTCGTCGAGCAAAATCATTTCCGGGCTAGCCAGTAGAGCACGTCCGATAGCACACATTTGCTGCTCACCGCCTGACGTATAACCTGCCAGTGATTTGCGTCGCTCTCGCAATCGTGGAAAATAGTTATAAACCATTTCCAAATCGCGAGCCACCGCCGCCTTCCCATCTTTGCGGGTATAGGCGCCAGTCATTAGATTTTCCTCGACGGTCAAATGCTCAAAGCAGTGACGCCCTTCCATCACTTGTATTACACCCTTGCGAACCAGAGCTTCAGGACTTAAATCTGCTACCGGCTCACCACGATAAGAGATCGTCCCCTTAGTGACGACACCACGCTCAGAGTGAAGCAAGTTGGAAATTGCTTTTAGTGTGGTTGTTTTACCAGCGCCATTGCCACCAAGCAATGCGGTAATGCCACCTTTGGCTACTGATAGGCTGACACCTTTCAGAACCAGAATTACATGGTTATAGATGACTTCAATGTTATTTACTTCGAGCAGAGATTCTTGCGGCATCTCAGATGCTGCACCACTGCCTGTTGAAGAGTCGACTGCTGCAGAAGTATTCATTTTCTATTCTGTATGCTAAGGGAATTTCAAAATTTGCCCTGTGCTATTGCAGAGGGCAAACCAACGCTAATCGTTATGCACACTCACGCATTTCGATGTTGTTTTCTGTCGCGAACGCAGAGCTGTCTTCATCAATCAGAGGCTGAAGAACATCCATATCTGATGGCTGAAAGTCAGAGATCAAAGACCATTGACCAGTTGCTGCATCCCACTGCTGCACAGCACCAAGACCCGGGCCACCGTGGTTATTACAATCAACGGTAAACTCAGGACCAAATCCGTCCATACCCAATGCTTTCATCTTAGCCGCATCAATAACAAGTGCCTCCATACCATCACGCATTTGCGAAGGAGTAAGGTCAGTTGCGCCGTGGATTTCCTGGGCTGTTTTCGCTGCTTCTACAGCCAACATAGCCGCGTACATTCCACGATTATATAAAACAGTCCCGACCTGATCACCAGCGCCTGCTGCTTTACCGGTATCTACCACGTGTTTCTGTATATCGTCGAAGACAGGGAACTCATTGCCAACAGCATGGAAGGTCAACGCTTTATAACCCGTTGCCTTGGGACCGGCGGGCAACACATCGTTTTCTGAGCCTGACCACCAAATACCAATGAAATTTTCCATTGGAAAGCGAATATTAGCGGCCTCTTGAATGGCCACCTGATTCATAACTCCCCAACCCCACATCAATACATAGTCAGGTCGCTCACGACGGATTTGCAACCACTGTGATTTTTGTTCCTGCCCGGGATGGTCAACAGCAACTGGCATAAATTCATAACCATGCTTTTTGGCTAGCTCTTCCAAGGTACGAATGGGCTCTTTACCGTAAGCACTGTTATGATAAACCAGCGCGATTTTTTTGCCTTTAAGATCACCATCGTTGATTTCTGACAGATGATTTACCGCGTGAGATGCGCCATCCCAATAATTCGCAGGGTAGTTAAATATGTGACTGAAAACTTTTCCGTTTTTAGCAGAAGTTCTACCGTACCCCATTGAGTGCACGGGAATATCATCAGCGGTCGCCTTGGGGATCAGCTGATAAGTAATACCTGTCGACAACGGCTGATATAAAAGCGCGCCCTCTCCTTTAGTTGCTTCGTAACACTCTACGCCTTTTTGCGTGTTGTAGGCTGTTTCACATTCAAGCAGTTTAGTCATCACACCACCTACGCCTCCGTCACGCTGATTAACCAGCGTCATGTAATCAGCGTAGCCGTCAGCAAACGGGATTCCATTGACCGCATAGGGTCCAGTTCGATAACTCAACGACGGAAACACTAAATCCGCAATTGCAGCACCAGACGCTACCGTCAAACCCAAGGCTAACCCGGCAAATTTCAAGACTTTCATGTATTTGTATCCTCGTTGTGTAAATCGTGGTGTTTCAGCTTCACTACCTTGCCTGAAACAGAATCTCTTTTTTCATGCCCTGCTTATTACTTTAATGTGGAAAAGGCCATAACAGCAACTTCTCTTTTGCTAATCGCCATAATTGCGCTAATCCGTGTGGCTCGACTATCAGGAAGCCCATAATTAATCCACCAATAACAATAATTTCAATATGAGCCGCAATATCTGTTGGCCAACCGAGGCCAGCGACCATGACGTTTTTCAGCAGCACCGGCACCAATACAAGAAACGCCGCGCCGATGAAACTACCCAGAATAGATCCTAGGCCACCGATAATAATCATAAACAAGATAAGGAAAGATTGGGTAATACCGAATACTTCCCCTACCTCGACCGCCCCCAGATAGACCGAGAAAAACAGTGCACCCGACACTCCAATATAGAAGGAAGATACCGCAAATGCCGAAAGCTTAGTCTTCAAGGGATTAACCCCAATTATCTCTGCTGCGATATCCATATCTCTAATGGCCATCCAACTGCGGCCCATCCTGCCTCGAGTCAGATTGCGTGCTGTCCACGCTAGCAGCACAACCAACGTTAGACAAAACAAATATCGTACGGGTCCGTCTGCATTGGCCCCCGTGACCTCGAAGCCGAACATACTCCGCATAGGTGCATTAATTTGCCCTGACGCTGAGTTGTTATAAAACCAAGGTACCTTATTGAACAGCCATACCAGAAAAAACTGGGCAGCCAAGGTTGCGACAGCTAAATAGAAGCCTTTGATGCGCAAAGATGGAATCCCGAACAACAACCCGACAAATGCCGTCACTACACCGGACAACAACACAACAATCATGATATTCAAATCAGGAAAAGACGTCATGATTTTGTAACAGGAGTAAGCACCAACGGCCATAAAACCACCAGTTCCTAACGATACCTGGCCACAGTAGCCCGTTAGTATATTTAACCCCAGCGCTGCGATAGACAAGATAAGAAAAGGCAGTAATACCGCACTTACCCAATAGTCATTAACGATAAAAGGGACCACTAAAAATGCAAAAGCCATTAACGCGTAATAGGCCCACCGATCCTGCTTTAAAGGAAAGGTTTGAATGTCTTCGCGGTAGCTCTTTTTGAAATCACCTGCCTGACGATATAACATGATTTAGCTCCGGCTAGACGCGTTCAATGATTTTATCGCCAAATAGTCCTTGCGGTCTAAACACAAGGAACACTAGCGCAAGTACATAGGCAAACCAGTTCTCGGTCGCCCCGCCTATCATCGGACCAATTAGAAATTCAAACAGTTTCTCACCAACACCAATAATTAAACCGCCAATAATGGCTCCGGGTATTGAAGTAAAACCGCCAAGAATAAGTACAGGCAACGCCTTAAGTGCAATCAAAGAAAGTGAAAACTGAACACCGGATTTTGCGCCCCACATGATCCCTGCCACCATGGCAACAAAGCCTGCGATAGCCCAGACAATAACCCAGATTCTACGCAGGCTAATGCCCACGGAAAGCGCTGCCTGGTGATCATCCGCTACCGCCCTTAACGCTCGACCAGTTCTGGTGTATTGACTAAACAAAGTGAGCGATACAACTAGAATTATGGCCACAACGGTAGCGACTATATCAAGTTTATCAATATACATTCCGTAGTAATTTGCCCCTTCAGCAGCCCATCCCAAGGTGTATTCTTCCAGCCACAACGACGCACCTTGAGGCACCCCGACATCAAGAATTTTGATTTCAGAGCCCCACATTAAATCACCAAAGCCTTCCATAAAGTAGGCAAGGCCAATGGTTGCCATAAACAATATAATTGGATCCTGATTGACCAGATGCTTTAACACCAACCGTTCAACAAGGTAAGCAAAAAGAATCATCACCAGTAGCGTTAAAATAATGGCCACTATTGCCGGTAGCGTCCAACCGAAACTGTGAATCTTGGTGCCAAAAACGGCGTTAATCAGGTGAGCAAACGGCACTTGCCCTGTTTGAAAGCCCACCAATGTCATGGCGGCAAACAAAGCCATCACACCTTGCGCATAGTTAAAAATACCAGACGCTTTAAAAATTAATACAAAACCGAGCGCCACCAGTGAATACATCACACCGGCCATTAACCCGTTTAAAATGACTTCAAGCGTAAATAAGATATCAGGCGACATGTGCGTTACTCATGTGGAACACCAAGATAGGCATCAATAACTGCCTGGTTGTTTCTGACTTCATCGGGTGTGCCATCACCAATCTTTTTGCCGTAGTCCAGTACGACAACCCGATCAGAGATATCCATCACAACGCCCATGTCGTGCTCAATCAATGCGATGCTGGTACCGAATTCTTCTTGCACATCAAGTATGAAGCGAGACATGTCTTCTTTTTCTTCGATGTTCATACCAGCCATGGGTTCATCAAGCAACAACAACACCGGCTCTGCTGCCAATGCTCGACCTAACTCCACCCGCTTCTGTAAACCATAGGGCAAACGGCCGACCGGCGTTTTTCGAATAGATTGTATTTCAAGAAAATCGATTATCTGCTCTACTTTCTGGCGATTTTCAATTTCTTCTTTTTCAGCAGGGCCTCGCCAAAAAGCTTGAGCCAACATATTACTGCGCATATGCGTGAAGCGGCCCGTCATGATGTTATCCAGCGTAGACATGCCTTTGAACAAAGCAATATTCTGGAAGGTTCGGGCGATGCCCAGGTGGGCAATCTGATGCGGTTTCATAGCGCGACGTTTCTCACCACAGAACCAGACTTCACCTTCCTGAGGATGATAAAAACCACTGATGACATTAAGCATCGATGATTTTCCGGCCCCGTTAGGACCGATGATCGCTCGAACTTCGCCTTTCACTAGGTCAAACGAAATATCAGTCAGTGCCTTTACCCCACCAAACGACAGGGAAATATTTCGCACGCTAAGAATCTCTTCACCGGGGTTTATCTCTCCGGCAATTGCAGCGCCTTTATTCATAAACTAATGTCTGCACAAATGGTAGTAACGGAGTAAGCAGCATTGCTGTGCACTTGCTCTAGAGAATCAGGCAAAGATCTCATGCGGTTTTCCGTATGGGTTCTGGGCTGTATATTTCCATATCCTGTATCTGCACATTCGCTGAAATCTCTCCGCGACGGCCGTCCTCAAAAACCACTTCAGTGGTAATGTCGCGAGTTGTAGAGCCATCATATAAGCCATCGATTAGTGGCTGATAGCGTTCAGCAATAAAGGATCGACGCACTTTTTGGGTGCGAGTTAGCTCGCCATCGTCAGCATCGAGTTCTTTGTGTAGGATTAAAAATCTTTTGATTTGTGCCCCCGCCATGCGTGGCTCAGCGCTGAGGGCTTTATTAACTTGATCCACGTGTTCCTTGATCATTTTATAGACCTCTGGGTGACCGGCTAATTCCTGATAAGACGCGTAGGCAACATTATTGCGTTCAGCCCAATTGCCTACGGAAGTTAAATCGATATTAATTAGTACGGTAGTGAAGTCACGCGCATCACCAATAGCAACGACTTCTTTTATGTTAGGAAAAAATTTCAGTTTATTTTCCACATACTTTGGCGGAAACATACTACCGTCAGTTAGCTTGCCAACGTCTTTAGCGCGGTCAATGATGTGTAAATGCCCCATGTCATCAACAAACCCTGCATCACCGGTCAGCACCCAACCGTCTGCTGTTTTAGTTTCAGCGGTGGCCTCATCATTTTTAAAGTAGCCCATAAAAACACCCGGCGATCGGTACTGCACTTCACCTGCATCACTGAGCTTAAGTTCTACATCTATCGAGGGCTTACCCACAGTATCAGCATAGATCTCACCATCGGGTTGTGCGGTGATATAAACACTGGCTTCTGTCTGACCATACAGTTGCTTTAAGTTAATACCCAGTGATCGATAAAAACGAAATATCTCCGGCCCAATGGCTTCACCAGCGGTATAGCCTACTTTTATTCGACTCATACCAAGCCGGTTTCGTAACGGACCATACACGCATAGACCACCAATCGCGTACAACAGCTTGTCTTTAAATGAAACGGATTTACCGTTAAGAATGTCTTCACCAGAACGTTCTGCTACAGCAAGAAAATACTGAAACATTTTTTTCTTGAAAGGACTCGCATCCTCCATTCTGACCATGATATCCGTCAGTAGGATTTCAAATACTCTTGGTGGGGCGAAAAAATAGGTAGGTGCTATCTCACGCCGATCAACGTCAATGGTGTCAGCGCTTTCCGGACAACAAACGCAATAACCAGCTGTTAAAAACTGCCCGTAAGAAAACACATGATCACCCACCCAGGCCAAAGGCAGGTAGGCTATGATTTCCTCTTTGTGATCAAGCTTGTCAAATTCACTGCCGTTGATTGCTGAAATCAATACGTTGTCGTAGGACAGCATGACACCTTTGGGACGACCTGTGGTACCCGAGGTGTACAGCATCACACAAAGCTCGTCTCCACGCCCGGCTTCAACCCCTGTATGCCAAGCCGCCAGAGCTTGATCATTTTCTGCTAGTTGACGACCGGTCTCGATGACATCGCTAATGTAGTAAAGGGACTGATGGTTATAGTCACGCAAACCACGTGGCTCGTCATAAAGCAGGTGTTTAAGAGCGGGAAGTGCCTCGGCTAGCGACATCAGCTTATCGATTTGCTCTTGATCCTGACAAACAGCAAACTCAACACCAGCGTGTTCGAGTACAAACTCCATTTCTGAGGCCACTGACTCTGCGTAGACAGGCACTGGTACAGCTCCGATCGCCTGGACCGCCGCAAATGTCCAGTAGAGACGTGGTCTGTTACTGCCAATGACAGCAACTTTAGCACCGGGCTTTACACCGAGGCTTTGAAGCCCAAGTGAGTAGTTTCGAATTTCAGTAGCCATTTCCTGCCACGTCCATGTTTGCCAAATACCAAGATCCTTTTGCCGCATGGCAGGGCGATTAGCGAAGGTTTTGGCATTTTTTAGCAGAAACTTGGGAAAAGTATCAAGCGAGGTGGGTTGCGATTTATCAGTCATGTACTGAATCCTGTAACTTCAGGATGCAATTAGTCGTCAGTTTGTGCAATTCAACCCCCAGTGCTTTGTATTCCGTTTCGAGCATATACAACACGCCATGCGTGTAATACCGTATCTTTGCCATACGACAAATATGCAGTGCTCTTCACTGACTCCAGTATTAGTGACGTTTACGTAAACGTCAATCCTTTATCTTTAATAACATTTACCTTTTATCTGTTTCTGACTCGCCCTACTTCATGCGATGTCATCCAACCTCTATAAAAACAACGGACCCCGCATTGAAAATAATTTCCACCACTTGCTCCAATACCGAGATTGTCAGCGCTCTTGGCTGCAGTGACCAATTAATAGCAGTCGATGATTATTCTGATTATCCCCCCAAAGTAGTTGGCAACCTGCCAAGGATTGGCCCCGATTTGGGTATCGATGTTGACGCGGTGGCAAACTTAAAGCCCGACCTAGTGCTGGCCTCGCTCACTGTTCCGGGGCATGAAAAGGTTGTTGATTCATTGCGGGATCGCGGCCTCAATGTGATCGCACCAAAAACCATTGGCCTAGCAGATGTCTATGATGATATCCGGCTCATTGCAGAACACTTGGACGTAACAAACAGAGCAGACAAAGTAATCACTGATATGAAAGAGGCAATGCCGCAGCGCGCAATTGAAGGTGGTGGACCATCTCTTATGGTGCAATGGTGGCCAAAACCAATCATCGCCGCTGCCAAAGACAGCTGGATTCATGACCTGATAAAGCTGGCCGGTGGCCGGTCTGCACTTGAAGATGTCAATGAGCGCAGCCTGCCGCTTGAGGACAACCACCCACACTTACAAGAGTGCGATGGATGGATAATATCCTGGTGCGGTGTGAAGCTAGAGAAATACCGCCACAACGTGCTCTACGAAAGAGAATCACTGGCCAACTGCAAGGCGGTAAAAAACCGCCATTTGTTTTCTATCTCAGAAGAATTTTTGGGTCGACCTTCACCGCGACTAATTGAAGGGTATAAGCAGCTTGCAGCTGTCGTTAATCAACTGCAGTAACTTCTGACGCTTAATAATTAAGCACAATAAATTAACCAGCCAGAATTACATCAGTGCCCATAGCGTCTTGCAACACTGCAGGAACTGCAATGCTGCCATCGGCCTGTTGATAATTTTCAAGCACTGCTACCAGAGTTCGACCAACGGCCAGCCCTGAGCCATTTAACGTATGCACAAGCTCGTTTTTACCTTCACTATTGCGGTATCTAGACTTCATACGTCGCGCCTGAAAATCAGTGCAGTTGCTGCAACTGGAAATTTCACGATACGCATCTTGCCCTGGAAGCCAAACTTCCAGATCATAGGTTTTTGATGCCGCAAAACCGGTATCACCACTGCACAACGTCATCATCCGATAGGGCAGCTCTAACTTTTTCAGCACCGCTTCAGCATGGCCTACCAGCTCTTCAAGTGCATCCCATGATTTTTCAGGATGAACAATATGAACCAGCTCGACCTTCTCAAATTGATGTTGCCTGATCATGCCACGGGTATCTTTGCCATAAGAGCCAGCCTCAGAGCGAAAACAAGGCGTATGTGCAGTCATCTTTATTGGCAGATCAGCGGGGTCAATGATCTTGTCACGGACCAGGTTGGTTAACGGGACTTCAGAAGTTGGAATTAAGTAGTAACCGCTATCACCTTCCAACGCGAATAGATCTTCGGCGAATTTAGGCAACTGGGATGTGCCAGTCAATGATTGAGCATTCACAATCAACGGCACGTTCATTTCTGTATAACCATGCTCGGTGGTTTGCAGATTCAACATGAATTGTGCAAGAGCACGGTGCAATCTGGCCATTTCATTTCGCATAACCGTAAACCGCGAGCCAGTCACTAGAGACCCGGCTTCAAAATCAAGTGAACCGCCTTCTGAAAGCGCCACGTGATCAAGTGCTTCAAAATCGAACACTCTCGGCTCACCCCAGCGACGCACCTCGATGTTGCTGTCTTCAGATTTACCATTCGGCACGGATTCATGCAGCAAGTTAGGCACTGATAAGGCAATTGCCTGCAATTTACTTTGCAGCTCTGCCAAATCTTGCTCACAACGCTTGAGATCTTCACCCATATTGTTAACTTCAGCCAGCAAAGGTTCGATATCATCGCCTTTTGCTTTAGCCGCACCAATTTCCTTGGAGCGTGCGTTGCGCTGGTTTTGTAGATCCTGAGTCTTTACCTGTAACTCACGACGGCGCGCCTCAAGCGAATTGACCGCCTCAGTATCTAATTCGAAGCCACGGCGGCCCAGTTCTTTTGAGAGCGAATCAAGATCTGTGCGAAATAGTTTTGCGTCAAGCATTAAGTTTCAAGGGCTCTGTAAAATTGTGCAAATGATAGTATAGCAAGCCGAGCCCAGTTGCCGATAAACATTATTTTTGATCATCAGACCGGAACTCTGCTTTCTGCCAACAGAAGAGATTTACTCCGAATTACTTCGCTAGGTTTCCACCCAACAGCAGTCCAGCAGCCACCGCGGTCAGACACAACATTACATTCAACATCACATTAAGTGCGGCGGCTTTTAGTTGACCATTTTGCCACAACAACAAGGTGTCGAGTGAAAAGGCTGAAAACGTGGTGAAGGCGCCAAGTAATCCTGTTTGAAAAAACAATTGTCCACTTCCTCCGGCAGCCCCGGTCGCCAGCCAATAGGCAGCAGCCACACCGATCAAAAGAGACCCTAAAACGTTGACAGACAACGTTCCCAAAGGAAAACCCAGCCCTGCATACTGCGAAGTTGCAACAACCCAGTAACGCAGCACGGCCCCACATGCACCGCCCATTGCTACCATAATTACATTATTCATTACTTAAACCGGTATTTTCATGGTGCTGTTAGCCTGTCGCACGAGCTTTTAGTTGCTAAAAACGAAGTTTTCAGAGTGTATTTTATTCTTGCGTCCAATACTTGCCGCTATTTGCACAAGCGCCAATTTAATCATACATGCGGCACGGTGCATGCTTACCAAGCGCCCAAGAGAAAAAAACAGCATAAGGACCAGAGTAAATGCGTACCCTCACAGCAGCAGTATTGATATCAGCCTCGTTGGCCCTACCAGCACTGGGTAACGCTGCGCTGGACAATAATACACTTTACAAATGGGAGACTAAGAACGGAACTCCCACGTATTCTCCAGATCCGCCCCCGAAAGGTGTTGACTACGTAGTTGTTGGTGCCGACCTACAGCCGCTGGCGCAACAACCAACTCCGCTGACAGACGCCGAACGGTCAAGCCCCAGCAACACCATTAGCGAAGCAAAAACCGCCAATGCCAAGACTGTCCAGAAAGCAGAACCTGTCAAAAAATGGAAACCTGTGCGTTATGCAAATGCCCCGGAAACCAGCGCGCAGCCAATTATCAAAGCCAAAAAAACACCTGAAACAGCCGCCAAACCAACAGTTATCGCCGACATAGCCACACCAATCGCTTTTGAGAGCGAAGAATGCCTGGCAATAAAAAGAGAAAAACTTGTTTTCGAAAGCCAATTCACCAGAGCCAAAACCAACGCTGAAATGGACAGTGCAATCTTGAGTTTACGAGATAAATCCGGCGAGTACAGACAGAAGTG
>JALZUX010000639.1 GCA_023301405.1 Granulosicoccaceae bacterium
AGCATATCGATCATGGCCGCGTTATTCCCTTTGCGCCAACGCTCATATGACCTCAGTGTCCGCATGCCCCCGATATCCTGCCCGGCGGCAAAAGGTTTCACCACACTTTCAACCAATGCTGCGGCGTCTAACATACCCATATTTACCCCTTGCCCGGCTAGAGGATGCACTGAATGTGCTGCATCACCAACCAACGCAACTCGAGGCTTGGCGTAGTGGTCAGCTTGCTGCCATTGCAGTGGAAAACTACCAATATTAAGCAGCGATTCAAGACCTCCTAATTGATCGGGAAACTCTTTCTGCATGGCCTGTAGAAACTGTTCAGGCGGTAGGCTTTTTAATTCTGCAATCACTTCAGCTGATTGATACCACACCATCGACGCTCGATTTTCCGTTAAAGGTAAAAACGCCTGCGGGCCGGTTGGCGTAAATCGCTGCCAGGTAATATCTTGTTGTGGCAAGGCGGTGGTGACAGTGGCGACTAACGCGTGCTGATCATAGGATTCCCCGGTCACACCAATACCTGCAAGCTTACGTACTAGAGATCTGGCACCGTCTGCCGCCACCACTAACGACGCAGTGATTGTGGAGCCATTATTCAGGTGAACCATTGCGTGGTGCGTATTAACGCTAAGATCAGTGATGCTTGCCGGACTCATCACCCGCACATTTTCAAGCTCTTTCAAACGTTGCCATAGCGCTAATTGAATAACGCTGTTCTCAACAATGTGCCCAAGATAAGGACGTCCGATACGAGCGCTGTCAAAATCAGTTTTGGCATCAGATTCCCCATCCCACACCTGCATTCGCCTGAAAGGGCATGCGCGCATTTCTTTAATAAAATGCCACGCGCCGACTGCCTCAAACATTTTTTCAGTAGCCACGCTCAGAGCAGACACTCTTATATCGTGGCTCTTTAAATCAAATGCCGACGGCGGCTTTTGCTCGAGAACAATCACGTCGATACCGCAACATGCCAATGCAGCTGCGGTCAACGACCCCACCATCCCCCCGCCAACGATAACTACGTCAGCACTGAAGGCACTCTCTTTATTCATGGTTAGATAAACCCAAAAGCATCAGTGTACCGTTTTCTTGTCTCAACAGGCGAGTTACTCGCTAGCAGCAACCTTTTCAGTGGTTAGTGCATTAAGCGTCCAGCCGTCTTCACCACGAGACAATTCCAGTGTCGGCCAGAAGTTATATTCTGGCTGCACACTCACTACTGATCGGTAGCCGTTCATGGCCACTACGGTCAAACTCACGGGATCCTCTGAGCTTTTCTTAGACACTTCTTTAATGAAATCATCGATAGAGGAAATAGCAATTCCCTCTACTTCAACAACAAAACGGTTTCGATATAGTCGATCTTGAATCGACGGCGAGCCACCAAGAGTGCCGCTGATAAAAACTCC
The DNA here is from genome assembly GCA_023301405.1 of Granulosicoccaceae bacterium. Lineage (GTDB taxonomy): Bacteria > Pseudomonadota > Gammaproteobacteria > Granulosicoccales > Granulosicoccaceae. The sequence continues at coordinate 1,416 of JALZUX010000639.1, forward strand.
ATCAGTTGCATTACCCCGCTGGTAACCTAACTCAAAGTGCGGCTCTTGTATAAGGGATCCGGCCCACAACAACGCTCGGTCTGTACCCTGCCCCTGATAGCTAATTGTCGCTACTTCCAGATCAACAACCTGCCCGTCTCGCACCACTTTTACAGGGACGGTCTCTTTTTGAAACTGTCTTTCAAGGTCAAGAAAAGCAGACGGAATCTCGCCATCAACTTCCAGAACGATATCGCCAACCATCAGCGGATTATTGTCATCCCCCACAACTTGCTGCACCCACAATACTCTGCGATGAATAGCAGCAGAAGCCGCTATTTTTTTAATCCACTCATCGTTTAATCCTTGTTCACGCGCCTGATCCAGAGACTGATAGGCAAATGATGCCGGTGCAATAAACAAGCTTTCGTTATTTTGAAATCGGCTTACGACATCTTTAACCAGAGCCGCAGGCATTGCCCATTCAGACTCTTTAACTTCATCGCCGTCCTGGTAGGCAAAGCTCTGCCACAAAGCCTGAACAACTCCGTCATTGTCTAATAACGGTCCACCCAAGGTAGGACCAACTAATGATGCACTTAAAACATCGACCGGGACCTGCTGGAACCTAGACAACTGAGGCACTTCGAAATACAAAGTAACCTCGCTTAAGTTTGCTACTTTTTGTTTTCTTATAGTGCCGTCGTTACGATAACCAACCAGCTCCAATGGCACATCCAAATCTGGAAATGAATCGGCCAACGCTAATGCTTCAATTTCAACGTCACCAAGCAGCGCAGGATCATACTGGAGAATAGCGATATTATGTAACGGGTGTAGAAAAACCACTTTGCCCGGCAATTTATACGTTGAGAAAAAAGTAATATCAAGATCACCCAATTGAACCGGCACGGTATTACGATCTGTCACGATCAAACCGTTTTCAGGATCGACGATCAAACCCACCCCGTTAAAGCTCTTGGCATAAACATTGTCAACCGCATAGGGTATATCGAAGGATAAACGCACCAATGATGACGCCACTGATTGAATACGGTTATCTCGGTAACCTGGTAAAACAACATCAGCAAGTGGCTCTGGTGCAGCAGGTTTGACTGCTAAATCAATATCTGAACAATTCCAAAACTTAGCATCGTCAAGGCGATCACAGGTCCTTGCGGCAAACCACTTAGCGTTGACCATTACGTTATTCACCGAAGAGGTAAATTCACGCCCGGGAACCACATAACGCAAGCGCCACTCATCAGCAACATTGGCTGACTTAAGATGCTTCAGAATGTCGTCAGTACTATTGATAGGTTGGCCGTTTAACTGTTGAATCAATGCACCTCGAGGGACGCCAGCCCGTGAAAATTCATAGCCTGACTTCGCCACCACAACACCTTTTTGCGGCAAATTCATACCGCGCGCGCGCTGCACTGAAATATCGTGCAACACTGATCCACCCATTTCAATTAACTTGGCGGGTTGCAGCTTATCCATATCCTGGACGACCAACGGCAAGACGACCTCTTGCCCTTGCCGAATCACAGTGATTTCTATTTCTTCATCGATCGATGAATCCAGAACTTCTGCTAGCCGGATAAACTCTGTTACAGATTGACCGTTGATCGATAAAAGAATATCGCCTTCCTGCAATGCATCTTCTGCTACCCCACCAGGAAGAATTTGCCGCGCCAGTAGCAAGCCATTACTTTGAGGAAACTCGGCCTGAATTCGCTCAGCAATATCACCTCTTAGGCCAAGCCGGCTTAACAATCGATAGGGTCGTTGCTCAAACACGGTTTGAATTGTGCCACGCTCAACCGGTTCTCCAGCTCGCAGTTTTTCCAGCGCGTATTCTATTCGATCCAACGGCAGAAAAAAGCTGCTCGCGGTACTGCTGTTGGCCGCTGCATTTAACGCTATAACTTCTCCGTCCTGATTCAACACTGGTGACCCGGAAGACCCACCAGAAGTTGAGGAGGCGGCCTGCAAATAAAAAGTATTAAAGTCATTGTGTCCATAACGACCATAGTTGGGTGCTGCACGATCTACACGCGCAATGGTCCCAGTCAGAATTGATAGTTGCTCACCACCATCGCTGCCGATCACCCGAATATCAGTACCCACCAGCGCGCCAGCCGCATTGAGCGTCATTGCTTCAGGCTGGTTTCTTTTTAAGTCTTCGGGGTTGTAGCGCAGGAATCCGAAATCATGAACCGGATCTCGATAAAGCGGTACAACGTCTATTCTTTCCAGGTTCTGAAAAGTGGCTGTCATACTGATAGGGCCACTTCCGACAACATGGCGGTTGGTCAGGATGATGCCCTGCTCGGCATCAACGATAAACCCAGTGGCTGAGCTGACCCCCTGATTGTTCTCAACAAAATCTCGAACATAAGATATTTGTAGCGACACCACCGACGGCACAGCATTGGCTATCACCGCCGACCACTTGGCGCTAGCCTCCTGAGCCCGCAGCAGCGATGAACCACTTAAAAGAATAAGCACGAGGGTTAGTGATGTTAAGGTTCGCAATAGATTAGTCCAGAGTGGGAGAATGTGATTCGAGAAGCGATACCGTTTATCGCCCAAGAAGCGTCAGCTGCGAGGCTAAGAGGTCAAAGTATAGCGCTGTTAGTTGCCCGGTTAGTACTGGGTAAATAGATACACTACAATTGAACTCAAGATCTGCACCGACAATTGTCTTTTTTACCCAACATCACGAATGAATCTGATGAGTAATCAATCTAGCAACGAATTCCCTCTCGATTGGTTGCGCCAAACTTCCCCTTACATCAACACACATCGGGGCAAGACTTTCGTGATTTGGCTAAGCGGCGCAAGCCTGAATCATGATAATTTTCTGCATTTAGTGCATGACTTGACCCTCCTGAGCCACCTAGGCGTGCGATTAATTCTTGTCCATGGTATGCGTCCGCAAATCGACTCTGAACTCGCCAAGGAAGGCATTGCACCCGAGTTTATCGAGCGCAAAGCGTCAAACCAGCCCGAGACCGGCCAAAACTCAGTTCGAATTACCGAACCTGCCATTTTACCGGCACTTAGGTCTGCACTTGGAAAGGTGCGCTGCCAATTTGAATCGGCATTTTCAAAAGGCTTACCAAACACCCCGATGTCAGGAGCTCAGGTAACCCTATGCTCTGGAAATTTCGTTGTCGCCCGACCGTATGGCGTTCGTGCCGGCATCGACTACGGCCACACGGGTGAAGTTCGTAAAATTCGTGCCAACACAATTAACAAGCTACTTGATTTAGGCTTGGTGGTGTTGCTATCTCCGGTTGGCTATTCACCCACTGGCGAGTTGTTCAACCTGCACTCCGAAGACGTTGCCACCCAGGCGGCGATCAAACTGGGCGCTGAAAAACTCATATTTCTACACGACAAAGCAAAGGACATCACTGACGGCCTTACCCGTGAAATTTCTGCAAAATCACCGATTTCCCAACAAACGTTACCAATCGAACTTGACCCCCTGAAATTCGTCATTGGCAATTCACTAAACGCCTGCCGACACGGCGTAAAGCGATGCCATATTGTGAGCAGTCAACAAGACGGAGCACTGCTGAAAGAACTGTTCACCCGTGATGGAAGTGGTCTGCTCATTGACTCGGGCAACTACGACACTATTCGCCTCGCCACCACCAGAGACGTCACCGGTATAAAGGCGTTAATTCAGCCACTAATTGACGAGGGCATACTTCGGGATCGATCACTGCAAGACCTGGAACGCGAGATACATTGCTTCTTTATCGCTGAACGTGAAGGCAGCGTTATTGGCTGTGCGAGCCTGACCCAATTCGGCCTACAGGCAGAACTGGGATGCCTGGCAGTAGACCCTGATTTTCGCGCTAGTGGCAAGGCATCAGAGATTGTTCAACATTTAATAAAAGAAGCCAAACACCGCCAGTGTCATACTTTGTTTGCATTGACCACACGAAGTGGCGACTGGTTTCAAGAGCAAGGATTTACGCCTGATCATCTGGACCAACTACCACCGGAACACAGCTTTACATCAAGCAACCTGAACCGTGGATCAAAGCTCTTCACTCTTACATTAAACTAACCTTTTTCAATTGCCGAGAAAACCTCAGCAATAGCCGTCAAACGCTCAAGGGGCTGATCCATTGATAACAGCTGATGACGCAAGCTTGCCGCCAGCGGCAATAGCTCAACAAAGCGGCTACCCAACCACAACGCATCGTTAGTTTCAGGGTTTGCGTATTTCACTGCCGAAGAAACCTGTTCGAGAATTTGATCCATCGTCTCAACCAAATGATGAAATTCTGCTGGCACTGGCACCGACTGCTCTGCAGGCAGCAGCGCGACGGTACCGCGTAATAACTCGGCATCATCAACATGAGTATCAATTATCCTGAATTTTTGTTCGCCCTCGACAACGATCTGCAGTAATCCATTGTCACCTTGATCCCAGTCGACAATTTTTATTAACGTTCCATTGGGAAAAGGAACTGCTGCCCCGCCTGCCTCTGCACCCTCCTTAACCAGACACACGCCAAAACCGGTATCGCCACGAAAGCAATCCCTGACCATATTCAGATACCGAGGTTCGAAGAGACGCAGAGGAAGCAATCCTCCGGGCATCACAACTGAGGACAAAGGAAACAAAGGTATTTGCATGAGATTCCCTAACAATGGTTGCTCTAAACCAGTGAGCTTTAAGAGCAGCAAAGACAACATTTTTACCATGATTTGTTGGTTGCCGACAGCAAGCCCAACAACCGACTTTGTAGCCAGCATCATGATCATATAATCAGGTGCTTGTTATACACCACAAAAAAAGGCCAGACATATGCCCGGCCTTTCTTTTAGGGGTTACCTAAGCACCTTTCTGGCTTAACTACAGCTTTGGATAAAGCACTATCTCAACCCGACGATTCTGCTCCCGACCATCAGCAGTCTCGTTACTTTCAATAGGGTTGTACTCCCCATAACCAGTGGCAGACAACCGATTCGCTGCAACAACGGTATTCGAGCTTAAATACCGCACCGCTGACGTAGCCCGTGCCACTGAGAGCTCCCAGTTACTCTTAAACTTCTTCACTAAAACGGGCCCGATAGGTATATCGTCAGTGTGCCCCTCTACACGAAT
>JALZUX010000640.1 GCA_023301405.1 Granulosicoccaceae bacterium
TTTCGATGGCGGTTGCCTATTCCACCGGATCCCTTCTCTTCAAAGGCGTACCGCCGGAGTCAATTCAATTTACCATAGCCACGCTATACCTTGGCTATGCCGCCTACCGCTTGCTGATTATAATTTGGCGACTAATTTTAGCGCCGTCCCTGAGTCAGTATCGTATTCCGCATTTTTCAGACAAAGACGCACGTAAACTTTATCACTGGCTGTGGATCCTTTCGTCGCTCAATGTGCTGGTCATCATGTTTGGTATCTGGGTGGGTGAACTGGGAGGCACAAGTCACATTCATGCTGCCATGGCCTCTGCCTTCAGCGGCACAGTAGCGATTGCTAATATTCTGATGGTATTCGTAAATCGCAATGCGTTATCAAATGCGATTCGCGGCGGTAAGGCAATCACCCAAGTTAGTGCATTTCCACGATTCTTGTCAAAAGTATGGCTTGTCGTTGCGATTGGCTACTTTACATTTTCATGGCTCGAACTGACCTATCGTGTGGTGCTTGGCAAAACAATATCAACGCCTCTTATTTCTGGTGCCTACGGCATATTGATTTCCATCATCTGTATCTATGCGTTGATCAACTATTTTATTGAACGTGTCTTTCAAGGTAAAAAACGCTTTGTCACGCTAACGCCCGACGACACCAATAATTCTGTGTCACCGGTTAACGAGCAACAAATTAACAGCTTAGCCGCCGCCTTAGACGATACGCCAAGCGATACTGTTGCTGATCGCCACCCACTCGCCACCTACGAAGACCTGGCTCGCCGCGTAGCAGGAATACTGGCGGTAACAGCGGGTTTTTGGGCACTGGCAAAAATCAGAAACATTGACAGCTCGATGATGTTTGGTGCCACCGCTGAGCGCAGCACAGACGCCATCGCCATACTGTTCATCGGCTATATTGTGTACCACATTGTGCGCATCTGGATTGACAACAAAATTCAGGAAGAAGGCGGTGACACCGCTTTAGCACCGGGCGACGAAGGCGGTGCAACCGGTGCCAGCAGGCTGGCCACCCTGTTGCCGCTGTTTCGCAATTTCATGCTATTGGTGATATCGCTCTCGGTTATCTTCAGCGCATTGCTTGAGCTCGGCATTAACGTTAGCCCCTTGTTTGCCAGTGCCGGTGTCGTCGGCTTGGCCATCGGCTTCGGTGCACAAACACTGGTACGCGATATTTTCTCTGGCGCTTTTTATCTGTTCGATGATGCTTTTCGTCGCGGGGAATATGTCGATATCGGCAGCGTCAAAGGCACCGTAGAAAAAATCTCGGTACGGTCATTTCAGCTGCGCCATCACCTGGGTCCGTTACACACGATACCGTTTGGCGAAATTCAATCACTGACCAACTACTCTCGTGATTGGGTAATGATGAAACTAAAGCTTCGATTAACCTACGATACCGACCCTGAACGGGTACGCAAGTTAATTAAAAAGCTTGGCCAGGAACTGACGAAAGATCCGCTGATAGGCGATACCTTTCTGCAACCACTGAAGTCTCAAGGTGTCATAGAGATGCAAGACTCTGCAATGATCGTCCGGGTGAAGTTTATGTGTAAACCAGGCGACCAATGGGGCATTCGCAAACGGGTATACCAGGAGATTAGAGAATTGTTTAGTCGTGAAGACATCAAGTTCGCACACAAAGAAGTTACAGTACGCCTGGCAGATGACTCAACGAACAATTTAACCGAATCGCAAACACGGACTGTCGCTGCTGCGGCTCTGGAAGACGAAGATGACGAGGGCCCAGCGAGTGGGGATGATCGATAAGCACATTAGCGCTGACGCCTTCAGCAGCTTCACCGATCGCATTCATCAAGCGGGCATTGAAAAAAGCGGCAAGGCTTACAAACAGCGCTCACATTCTGCGCTGGTGTCTGCGTTCTTTAAAACCATTGATCACCTGTCCGTAAGCTCTATTCTTGAAATCGGCGCTTTTCAGGCCGAGGTATCGCGCAGGTTTATCAGCGAGGGATCAGCAAGGCATGCTCTTGCCGTTGAAGCCAACCCGTACAATGTCGAAAAATTTCAAAATTCACTTATTGCAGCCGGCGTTCAGTACCATCATGCCGCTGTGCAGGACCATGACGGCGCCTGTGTACTACAACTGCACGTCACCGATATCGACATTGAAAATGGCTACATACGAGGCAATAATTCAATACTCAAAAGTGATGCACGAACCGAGACGCGCGCCATATCGGTGCCCGGTACAACGCTTGATGCATTAGTTACAAGCTACGTAACATCGCAGTCGTTCCCTGACCCAGCAGTCAGTCACCCTGCATTATGGATTGATGTTGAAGGTGCTCTCGACCTTGTCATCAAAGGCGGCCAGCAAACAATTGCCAACAGTTTGATGATCTTCGCAGAAGTGGAAACCGAACGCCTATGGAACCAACAAGCAATATTTCCTGAAATTGCCGCCTTGTTAAACCCACTGGGGTTTTTCCCGTGGTTGCGTGATTGCGAATACGAGCCAGAGCAATTTAATGTGCTGTTTGCTCACCGTGATTTAATCGATACCACACTACTCGACGAACTGGCGACGCAGTTTTACAATGAACTGCAACCGGCCAGCTAGGAACCTGTCCGGGAACTAGGGTCTTGAGCTCCGGTGTGAGATTTCGAGTCAGATATTTCTGATCAATAGAGGCGAATAGTTGTTCTTCTTTAACGATATTGATCGTAATAGCTGGCCGAAAGACCCCACCCGCAGTAGATCATAGCTCTCGGACAGCCACCTAGGTGGCTGTCCGGGAACTAGGGTCGTTGCGAGGGTGTGAGATTTCGAGTCAGATATTTCGATCAATAGAGGCGAATAGTTGTTCTTCTTTAACGAT
>JALZUX010000641.1 GCA_023301405.1 Granulosicoccaceae bacterium
TAGAAGTTAACAACAGTGGCTATATTCCCACCGACAAATGGCAGGCCACTAACGTTGAAAATATTTTTGCTATTGGTGATGTAACCGGTCGCGACCAACTAACACCTGTTGCTATCGCTGCCGGCCGTCGCCTGGCAGAGCGCCTATATGCTGGCATGACTGATCGCCATCTCGACTACGAAAACATTGCGTCAGTGGTATTCAGTCATCCTCCAATAGGGGCTGTCGGTTTGACGGAACCACAGGCCAAAGAAAAATACGGCGACACCGTAAAATGTTACAGCGCCACTTTTACGCCAATGTATCATGCGTTCACCTCGCATCCGCAAAAAACCGCGATGAAACTCGTGGTAGAAGGCGTTGATGAAAAAGTAGTTGGCATCCATATGATTGGCGCAGGTGTCGACGAAATGCTGCAGGGGTTTGCAGTCGCGATGAAAATGGGCGCCACCAAAAAAGACTTCGACGACACTGTTGCCATTCACCCAACCAGCAGTGAAGAGCTAGTAACTCTGGTATAAAAGAGGCACCTAGTCGCCGCCACTACGGCGGCGACGGCTGAACGCATCAACCAGTTATTTTCCAACAACTAAGTTTTTGGCTTCTAGGTAATTCTTTTCAACAAAGCCAAGTAACTTGTTAAATTGATCTTCAGTGCAATCCGTTAAATCATCATCACCTTCAAAAATGGCAGAAAATTTTCTAGCGCGCACTGCTTGCATTGATTCACCTTGACTTTCACTAGAAAAATTACCTCCCGAAGCATCGTGTGCATCATGGCTTCGTTGTGTGCGATCAGCAAACTGCTTAGGATCCCTGCTGTTAAGTAACGCAGCAACCTGACTCAACCAATCTCGGGGTAAAGGTTCTCGCCCTGATTCAGCTGCTTCAACTTTAACAACAACATCAGAATCATCAATATCCGTTCGGTTTATTTCTGTCTTTAAAGCCGCAGCAAAGCTATCCAGAGTATAGCCAGCAGCCTCTCTCATTTTTTGCAACTCTTCTCCCGCTTCGCGAAGAATATCCACATTTCCAGCATCTGATTTTTGATCTTCCGCCTCTTTACTTTGTTGAAAATCATTATCGGCTTTGCGAGTAAACTCATTTGAAAGCTCAGCAGCAAGGGACACGAAGCGACCCAACACTTGCGCGGCCTGCTCACCAGCTTTTTCAAACTGCTCCCGATTATAAGTTTCACGATTAGCCATGAGGTAACTCCTGATGCACAGATCTTAATTTCTATATTTCTGTAAGTGGGGGCAAACACCGGTAAATTCCACTTCTTTAGTAAATGTTTAACATTGATCTAACGATTCCGACTGAAAAGCACAAATAAAATTGACACTGCAACTACAAATATTGCCGGTTAAGCACTGGCAACCCAATTTTACGACTTCATCCAACTGTCGATCAGAAACCTTGCGATGGAGTCTGGCCTGGGTAATTTTGGGCCTGGCGCTTGATCCCCCCAATCACCAAAAGTGGCGATCTCTTTATCACTGAACCATCGGGCTTCGGCGAGTTCGACCGGGTCTATTTGTATTTCATCGGTGGTAGCAGTGGCGATAAACCCGAGCATAATCGATTGCGGAAACGGCCATGGCTGAGAAGCAAGGTAACGAACATCTTTAATATGAATACTGGCCTCCTCAAAGACTTCACGCGCTACCGCTTCCTCAAGAGATTCACCAGTTTCTACAAATCCAGCCAACGTCGAATAGACTCCTTGAGGCCAGGCGTGACTGCGGCCCAACAGGCAGTATCGTTCTCCGCTACTGGCCATTCGCTCGATCAACATAATGACGGCAGGATCAGTGCGCGGAAACGTTTGCTTGCTACATGCATCAGAGCTGCATCGCATCATATGGCCGCCATTACTCAACCGGTTTTGCGAACCACATAAAGAACAATAAGGAGTTTGCTGCTGCCAATGCAGAATTCCCCGCGCAACACCAAGGATAGAAGCTTGATCCCTTGGCAAAGTTGGCCCAGCTTGACGCAAATCTGAAAATTCACTGCCCGGCACTATACTTTGCCAACACCCTGCTTGTTGGTCAGTACAACTAACAACAAAGACTGCTTCGTTTCCATCAAGCCCGATAAAAGTGCCCTGTGGATGCTGTAGATTACCTTCCCTGAGCTCAAGCTGGGTTCTATAAATCGCCTGGCTTTCCTGAGGGTCCACCAAGTTTTTTAACTTATGTAACGGATAAACTCGTGTGGTGGGATGATCCCATAGCTTGCTTATTTTATCCTCATCGCGGCGAAGATGGTCACTCCGGTCTAGAGTCAATCCCGTGTAATGCAACGAATTCACGAACGTTTGCCTGTGTAGTTTAATGATTAAAATCCCATAATAGACAATACACCAACCAGCAAGGCAATTACTATCAGCGAGCAGTAATCACCTCTCACTGTGCACGTCGAAATCCAGTACCCTACACTACCGTGACGAAGCCACCTAGGTGGCTGTCCGAGAACTAGGGTCGTAGCGAGGGTGTGAGATTTCGAGTCAGATATTTCGATCAATAGAGGCGAATAGTTGTTCTTCTTT
>JALZUX010000642.1 GCA_023301405.1 Granulosicoccaceae bacterium
GCGGGTCCTGGCCAGGTGCTTATTAAGGTGGCGGCTACAACGGTAAATCGCCCTGATATTATCCAGCGACAGGGAAATTACCCGCCACCGAAGGGTGATTCAGAGATTCTTGGTCTTGAGGTTGCGGGTACGGTTGAGGTTGTAGGCGATGATGTTACAGAGTTTACGCCCGGTGATCGGGTGTTCGCGTTGGTTGGTGGTGGCGGCTATGCAGAATATGCTGTGGCTTATGCCGGTCATGTGATGGCGATACCGCAAAATCTTTCCTATCAGCAAGCGGCGTGTATTTGTGAAACTTATATAACCGCTTATCTTAATACGTTTGTTCTGGGTGAGCCCGGGGATTCAGACGCCATTTTGCTGCACGGTGGTGGCGGTGGAGTGAATACTGCTGCTATTCAGTTGGTACAGTCGTTACGACCGGCAGCAACAATCATTGTCACCGCATCAAGTGGCAAGGTGGATCGGGTTCGTGATCTGGGCGCACACCATGTGATTGATTACAAAACCCAATCCTTCGTCGATGAAATTAAAATAATAACTAATGGTCAGGGTGTTGATGTGATCCTTGATCATATCGGTGCGGCCTACCTGGCTGATAACATGAACAGTCTGGCGATTAGCGGGCGATTGGTTATTATCGGTATCATGGGAGGAATAAAATCTGAACTTAATATCGCGCTGATGATGGTCAAGCGGCAAAAAATTATTGGTTCTGTGCTGCGCTCAAGGTCGATGGCTGAGAAAGCCAGTATCATCGCAAATTTCAGCAGCACAGTTATGCCACTGTTTGCTTCTGGAAAAATTAAACCGTTGATTTCAGATGTTTTTCCATTGTCACAAGCAGCAGATGCACATCAGGCAATGGAGCGAGGGTCTCATTTCGGTAAGATAGTGCTAGAGGTTTAATCAGCACGTCGATTAAATTGGGGGAATTATGTATGGTTGATCAAACCGATCTGAAGGTGTTTGGGAGATAGTAATTTGAACTTACACGAATATCAGGGCAAGCAACTGCTCAAGCAATTTGCGATTGCTGTGCCTGCGGGTGAGGTTGCATCGAGTGCGAAGCAAGCCAAAGAGATTGCACAATCTTTAGGTGGTGAAGGATGGTTTGTTAAAGCACAGGTGATGGCTGGTGCCAGAGCGACTGGCCATTTTAAAAATGCTCCAGCCAGTGACGGTGGTGTCCGACACTGCAAAGAACCACAAGCTGTCTTTGATCATACTACTGCAATGCTTGGTGAGGTGCTGTTTACTATCCAAACCGGTATTGATGGCGCTACTGTGCATCAGGTTTATGTTGAGCAACAAATAGAGGTTGCCGGTGAAAGTTATGTTGCTTTACTGGTTGACCGGCGTTCAGGGTGTATTTCACTACTGACCTCACCGGACGGTGGTTCATTTTTAGAGCAAAACGCCGCAAGCAACCCTGAATCTATTACTACCTGGCCAATTAATCCGGTGTCCGGCCTTGATACCAATATGGCTACAGAGGCAGCAATATCACTTGGCTTTAATGGTGATGCGGTGGCAGGTTGTGCCTTGGTTTTAACCAGGCTTTACCAATTGTTTATTGAAAAAGATTGCACTTTAATTGAAATAAATCCATTGGCTAATGATCAACATGGCAATTTTTGCGCACTAGATGCAACGATAAAAATTGATGATAACGCGTTGTTTCGCCAACCCGAATTGAATGCACTTCGCGATACCCGCGATCTTCGTGATGGTGAACTCGATGCTCTAAAGTTTGGTTATAATTACTTTAAGCTGGACGGGGACATTGGCTGTGTCACTTCAGGTGCAGGCATGGCGATGGCCACTATAGATACGATCAAACTCTATGGTGGTAAGCCCGCTAATTTTCTTGATGTCCCACCGGTGGCAGAGGTTGATCAGTTTGTCGAAGGTTTGCAACTTGTATTATCTGATCCCTCTGTAAAGGTAATGCTGGTCAATATATTTGGCGGCGGAATTTTACGTTGTGATCTGGTTGCTAAAGCGATTTTAGTCGCCTTGAGCACTAACCAGAAAAAGATACCGGTCGTGGTTCGCCTTGCTGGAAGTAATGCAAAGGAGGGGCTGAGTCTGTTGCGTGATAGCGGTATAAAATTTGAGATAGCAGACGACATGATAATAGCATCGCAGATCGCGGTAGAAACAGCAGAAAACGACGCTCAGTCCGGCAGCAATAAAGTGCGGGCTTCGTGGTGGGATTGGGTTCGTTTTTCACGCCGTGGTGAAAAAGCCTGATGGCTATTCTAGTAGGCAAAAATACACGGGTCTTGTGTCAGGGGCTTACCGGCAAGCAAGGCAGTTTTCATATGCAAAATGCGGTTGCTGACGGCACGCAACTGGTGGCGGGAGTAACGCCCGGTAAAGGCGGTTCTGAACACTTAGGTGTACCGTTGTTTAATACCGTTGAAGACGCCTGTGTGGCGGTGCAACCAGACGCTACTATTGTCTTTGTTCCGCCCGTTAATGCGGCCGCCGCAATCATAGAGGCAATTGACTGTGGAATCGCTCTGATTGTATGCATCACTGAGCGAATTCCTATGCATGATATGGTGCAAGTTAAGCATCGCTTGGCCAATAGTCAGTCGTCTCTGATTGGCCCGAATTGCATCGGCATTATTACCCCTGAAGAATGCTGCATGGGTATCATGCCCTCTGAAATTTTCAAGCGCGGCAAAGTAGGTATTATCTCAAGATCAGGCACATTAACCTATGAAGCAATTGCCCAGACAACAGAGCAAGGATTAGGTCAGTCTTCCTGTATAGGTATAGGAGGTGATTTACTTCGCGGTTTGGATTTTGTTGATTGTCTAAAATTATTTGAAGACGATACCGAAACCGAGGTAGTGGTGATGCTTGGTGAAGTAGGGGGTTCTGCAGAAGAAGAGGCTGCCGACTACATGAAAACTACGCGTTACTCCAAGCCCGTTGTGGCCTACATAGCCGGTCAATTTGCGCCGCCCGGGCGTCGAATGGGTCATGCAGGTGCCATAGTGCAAGACGGTAGCGGCACGGCACGCGCCAAGATTAATAAGTTGCGCAGTGTAGGTGTCCATATTGCCGAATCTCCGGTAGCGATCGGTAGCACCGTGGCACGTGTCGTCAGTCCTCGTTAATAAGTTCGCTTTGCTCGAGGGAGTGGCGCCGTGCAGGGAGAATAATCCATTCTTAATAAAAGAATAGGCTCTCAAAGTAGTAGGCAAAATCTCACGCACCTTAGTGGACTTCTCGCTACGCGCTCTTTCTGGACGGGTACTGGCTAAATCAATATGACCTTTTTGTTTATGGAGTCACTCTGGCAGGTGATAGAAATCTGTTGTTGATTTCTGCGGTTATTTTTTATAATGATTTTGTGGGCCGGGACTGATAGGTTAAACCAGACGGAAAATACAAGGCATTAGTATGGGCGATCAATTTAGTTTAAGGGCCAGAGTCGAAGGCGGTGGCACCCCCGCATTATCTGATTGGGGGGCTGATTGTGAATACGGCGTTTTAAAAGATATTTTACTGGGTCCGGCAGATCACTATCAATGGCTTGAGACCAGTTCAGTATCTAAAAAAAGCATTCGCAGGCAGCTTCCGTTTGATGCGTCTGTTGCTAAAAAGCAGCATGCTGAAATGGTTTCTGCGTATGAATCAGCAGGGGTGACCTGTCATTTTCATGCCCCTGATCCCGAGCTTCCCTACCACATTTTTGCCAGAGATTCGTCGGTCATGACTCCCTATGGCGCAATTATCACCAGCATGGCTAACTGGTGGCGGCGTGGCGAAAACTACCGTGCAATAGAAACCTACCAGCGCTTAGGCATACCCGTGTATGACTATGTGACGGCGGGTACATTTGAAGGTGGTGATTTTAATATTATCGAGCCCAACACTGTATTGATCGGTTGGGAAGGCGATGAAGGTCGCAGCCAGGAAAATTCAGCCGTGCAATTGAAGAACTGGTTTGAAGCTGAAGGCTGGGAGGTCATGCTGGCCGATATTGATCCCTTCTATGTGCATATTGATCTTATGGTCGTGATGCTAGCGCCAAAGTTGGCGGCCGTGTGTCTTGAAAGTACCGATCCGCAGGTGGTTGGCTGGTTGAAGTCAAAGCAAATAGAAATTGTGTCAGTGCCGTTTAAAGACACGCTCGATCTGGGGTGTAATGTAGTGGCTTTGGGCAATGATCGAATTTTATTACCACAGAAAAGCACCGTGTTAAAAGAGAAAGCACAGGCGCTGGGGATTGAAATTTTTGATCCCGATGTGTCTATGATTACGCCTGGTGGCGGTGGTGTTCACTGTATGTGTCAAGCGTTGCGGCGGTTGCCAGGTTGAGAGTGATTTTGAATGCCTTGCTGAAGGCTCTTTGGTAGACGTTTGTGTAGATATTTCTCGTTCGGGTGACTAGCGCGCGTGCGCCATCAGAATCCCGTCGAGTTACAGACGACCGCTGTTAGAGAGCGATGGGTGTTTGGCAGCAGTTTCGCAGTGCACACACTCGCTATTGATTACAAGGCCTTTAACGAATTGACGGTTCCGTTTATTGACCTCAATGGCGGCGCCCGGGAGTCTTGAGTTTCATGCAGTGGCTTGCGACGGCCCGATTGATGGCAGATGAAGCAGGGATACGCTAATACTGGTCGACACACCGGCCCTACAGTTGGGCGGCGTTAGCAGACAATGGGTGCTATATTAAGTAACGATGGTCGCAAGGCTTTTGGGTGTAATGGCTAAAAGCTGGCAACAACGAATAGGCAAGCTGATCATGGCTATTAATAACTGAGTAGCCAAAGCCTACTGCGATGAACCGAATCAAACAAATTAGCGTTAGAATGACAACAACTAAAAAAATTGCTTATCAAGGCGAACCAGGTGCTTATTCGCACTTGGCGTGTAAAAATACTTACCCGGATCTTGAGCCACTGGCTTGTGAGTCTTTTGCCGCCGCGTTTGCCGCGGTGGAAAACCGTCAAGCTGATCTGGCCATTATTCCAATTGAAAATTCACTGGGTGGTCGGGTGGCGGGAATGCACTATCTGCTACCAGAATCAACGTTGTTTATTATCAATGAGCATTTTCAACCGGTGAAGCATTGTCTGCTTGGCCTGCCGGGGACCAAACTTGATCAGATCACCCATGTTCGTTCGCATCCGCAGGCATTGGCGCAGTGCCGCTCATTAACTGAGGAGTTAGGCGTTAAACCGCTACCAGTAGCAGACACGGCAGGGTCTGCAAAAGAGGTTCAAGAATTGGGTGATCCAACTCAGGCTTCTATTGCATCCAGTCTTGCAGGTGAGATTTATGGGCTGGAAGTGCTGCGTGAGCGCATTGAAGACCGGCTGGGTAATACCACACGGTTTGTGGTGTTGTCGTCTAACCGTGTTGACCCCGACCCCCGTGACGGCCCTTGTATGACGAGCTTTGTCTTTCATGTTCGCAGTGTGCCGGCAGCGCTTTATAAATCACTGGGTGGGTTTGCGACCAGTGGCGTCAATATTACTAAGCTTGAAAGTTATATTATTGATGATCGATTTCAGAGTGCTCAGTTTTATGCAGAGATAGAAGGGCATCCATCAGATAAGTTGGTTGATTATGCATTTCAGGAATTGCAGTATTTTTCAACCAAGCTTAAGGTGCTAGGGACGTATCCCGCCCATTCGTATCGGAAGCGAATGGCAGTGAGCTGAGGCTTCCTTGCGGCGGTACTAATTTGTTAGAAGTTTCCTGCCGCAGGCCTTACTTTGCTATTGGTCGCCCGGTTTAAGCTGGCGGCGTCTGTCTCTTAGGGACTGTACTATTTCCCAGCGCTCCTGATTGGGGAGTCGTGACCATGTAGCGATCTCGGCCAGGGTTCGATAGCAACCGCTGCACAGTCCGGATTCTTCGTCTATTTCGCAAATGCTGATACAGGGAGACGCAACGTCTGGCGCGTCGGCTGGCAGCAAGGTGTGTTTTCGGCGCGCGCGGCGAGCCGGTTTAGATGAATCCTGGTCTGACATCGACAGCGTGCTCGAAGGGTGGCAAGGCAGTATTTGTTTTTTGTAAGAATATGGCATTTTTGTGTCATTGCAACAGCAATTTTGTCGGGTGCAATATCCAAGCAGAGCTCCGAGGAGCCTGTCCGAGAACTATGATCTACTGCGG
>JALZUX010000643.1 GCA_023301405.1 Granulosicoccaceae bacterium
GCCGATGTACTAGACGGCGTAGCACTACAGCTGCCAGATGAAAATGGTGATGGGCGCGAGGACGTTTATGATGCCGGCACTCTTGAAGCAGAACCGCTTTTGCGTACCGGTGTTGGAGGCCTGGGTGGTGGATGTTCAATCCAACCGCTTCATGCACGTCAGGCTGAAGGCCCTATTGATTTTCTTTTTCTGTACCTTTTAGTTCTAGCTTTCCTCGGCACACAAAGAATGAAAGTGATGCCTACAGGTGTTGCTAATAAAAAATTATTAACCAGCTTTAATATAAGGATTGAAGTATGAATTACTCTGAACCAGCAAAATCAATGTTGGCCTCTGAGGTAACCGGGGCAGCAAGTAAATTATGCCTTAAACCCAGTGCATTAATCATAGGATCTTTGTTATGGTTGAGCGTCTCTGGAAACGCTTTTGCGATGGTTGACACAGACTCCGATGGTGTGCCTGATGAAGTTGAAATAGCAGAGGGGACTAACCCTAATGCCGCGGACAGCTTTCTGGATAGTGATGGTGACGGGCAACCTGATTACCTGGATATTGATTCCGATGGTGATGGGTTGTTGGATATATTCGAAGATGGCCTCTATCCTTACTATGACCGTGACAGTGACGGGATACCTGCCTATCTGGATGATGATGACTATGCCCACCAGGTTGGTAATGCGAACAATCTTGTGCAAGCTTTGTTTGACCCTGATGATGACGGAGTCGCTTCTTTTCAGGATTCATCGCTTAATAAGCCATTCATTGACAGTGACGGGGACTTGGTACCTGATGCAGTGGAGGTCGCGCAGAGTTCAGATCCGGCCGATGCAAGTAGCTTTAAAGATACTGACTTTGACGGCGTGCCGAATTACTTAGACCTCGATGACGACAACGATAATATTCCCGATGCCATTGAAGGTGATGGCGATTCAGATCAGGACGGACTATCAAACTTTCGAGATCCTGATAGTGATGGTGATGGTGCCAGTGATGAGTTGGAGGGCACCGGTGATGTTAACGGTGATTTCTTCCCGAACTTTCTTGACCCGACTACAACCAGTAGAGTGCCGACAGGCCCTGACTCAGATGCTGATGGGATTTCTGATGCAGTAGAGGGTTTGGATGACACTGACTCTGACGGTACGCAGGATTTTCTAGACATGGACAGTGATGGTGACCTGATCCCTGACAGTGTTGAAGGCAATGCTGATTTAGAGGGTGATTTTATTCCTAATTATTTAGATCTAGACAGCGATGGCGATGGTATTCTTGATCGAATCGAGCTGACAGGTGATCCAGATGGAGATGGTTATCCTAACTACCTGGATGCTGACAGCGACGGAGATGGTGCACCTGATATGATAGAACTCCTTGCCGATGCTGATGGTGACGGCACGCCTGCCTTCCTTGATGTTAATGAAGTCACCGGTGGCGGGGCGCCGAGTACAGTGGTGACAGGGGTTGGTGGGTGTACGTTTGTCGGGGCGAGCATTAGTGGGCCTGTTGATCCTGGTTTACTGGCTTTGTTGGTGGCAGGATTTATTGGCGTATTTCGCACTCGTAAACTTCGTGGCTAGTTGCACTAGCTAATGCTTGAAGAATAAAGGGCCTTGGTGGCCCTTTCGCATTTCCTGTTAGTCCCACTGCCATGCAGGGTCCGCAAGAACAGTATTAAACTGACCATCGTCGACACCGATGATTTGGCGTACATCTGCATTCAGTTCAATTTCGCGACCATCGGCGGGATGGCAAAAGATCAGTTTCTGTGCATGCAACAAGAGCCTTTGACTGTTGTAGTGATCGGTGAAAAACCGGTTGTGTGATGCTTTTCCATAACTGGTGTCGCCGATCACTGGATGCTTGATATGTTTCATGTGCATCCTGATCTGGTGTCTTCTGCCGGTAGCGGGTTTTACATCTACCAGGCTGTAGCGGGTGGTGGGGTAGCGATCAATTTGATGCGGCAGTTCAATGCGAGCTAGCCGTTGATAAGCCGTACGTGCTGAATTGCGCTCTGGGTTTTTGGCATCGCGATCTTTGATTGCATAGTCGATGTTTCCTACGGCGTCTGTATAGCCCCTTACGACTGCTAAATAGTGTTTGCTAACCAGTTGACGCTCGAATTGTTGGGAAAGGGATCTTGCGCTGTCGCTGTCTAATGCAAACAGCAGTACTCCAGACGTTGGTTTGTCCAGCCGGTGAACCGGGTACAAAAATCGACCGCATTGCTCACGTAGTCGTCGTAAGACATTGTCTTGTTCATGGACATCGAGTTTACTGCGATGAACCAGCAATCCCGAAGGTTTTGCCACGGCAATCAGATGCTGATCCTGAAACAGTACTGTCAGGTCTTCTATGGGCAAGGCCATCGTAAGCTGCTAGGTGGCTGTCGAAGAACCAGGAGCGACTACGGGCGAGTTGTTTTGGCCAGCTATTAAGATTAACCTCGCGACAGAAGAACAACTATTCTCCCTTACTGATCGAAATATCTGACTCAAAATCTCACGCCCTTGCAGCGACCCTAGGTCTCTGACAGTCACCTAGCTGACATTTTCACTGGTTTTTTCTTCCTTGAGCTGTACCGTCTGGTCTACTTCTTCTTTTATTAGACGCGCCCATATGTCTTCGACCCAGCTTTTCATGATCAGGGATTCTTGCCATCGATCGGACATTTCCATGCCATCGGGGCCGGTCATGGCGTACTCGGGCGGGGCCAGCTCTGTTTGGAATATCAGTGTGTCGTTGCCACTGGCGCGTTTACGCCAGAGCCGAAATCCGGCTTCCCACCAGTCAAGAAATTGCACGACCCATTGCTGATGTTGTGGGAACTCAAGCTGCAACTGAATTTGTTGAGCTGATGCAACTCGTCCCTGGAAGGCATCGGCGCGCTGCAAAATTTTTCCGACCATCTCTTGGGCATCTTTCGAGAGGGGAAGTGCAAACTCACGTTCAACTACATAATGCGACAAATCTACGCTGAGTCGCATATCAGGTACCGCTTCCAGCAGTTGAGTGGTGTAGCTAAGATCGTTGGTGACCGAGTTTCGATGTGTTTCGAATTCGATGGTGACGCCTTCTTTCTCTGCCTCTTCCATCCAGTCTTGAACCATCAGTGAGGCTTCATCAACACTGCTGGGGATTGCTTGAGCAATTATATTGACGGCAACCGCATTGAACTCATGGGCCATTTGTAGAACCGGCAGCATATCTTCCATACTCGCCGGGAATGCATTGATTACACAACCGAGTTCGTATTGTTGGAACAAGGGCAGCGTTTTGTAGGCCGTTTCGGTATCTGCAGCGCCCAGATTGATGGCCATACCGGCATAGCCAGCATCGCGAACCAGGGCGAAAGCTTCTTCGGTAGTGACGGCTGGATGACTGCCTCTGCCGGCGTCCATCGCCCAAAGCGATTGGTATAAGTCTAGTCTTGGCAAGCTGGTCTCCGATAGGGCCATAACACTGAGTATGGACCAATGGAGGTCCCGTTGCAGTGCCTACTTTGAGAGTGATGTCCGCAGTGGCTTTAAAATGCGGTAGAAAAGTATACCAAAACGCTGCATTGCCGCAGTTGCTAATTTTTACAATTGAGTGGCTGAGCACTAATTGCTGGATTCGACAGCGCTAAAATGCTGGCATATAAAGTGAGATCATTAGGGCAGAGCGCCGTGGGTTTAGTATCATGGGGGCCCTTTAACAAAGGTTTACTGAACCGTACTGGTGTTCAGCGCTGGTCTGGCTATCATGCTGGCTGCGAAAGTCCGGGCGGTTGAGCCCTAGTCGCGTGTAAATGGGATGTTGCGAGTAGGTTCGTTCTCCCGCAAAAAAAATATATAATATTCTCAGATTTTCAATTCAACAACAAAGGAAATTGTTTATGCACTTTCATAATAAATACCTGGCCGAATTCTTCGGCACTTTCTGGCTGGTGCTAGGAGGATGCGGTAGCGCGATATTTGCAGCTACTTTCGCAGGTGATATTGGTATTAATATCGGCTTGGTCGGCGTTTCTTTGGCGTTTGGTCTAACCGTCATGACTATGGCCTATGCGGTCGGTCACGTGTCTGGTGGTCACTTTAACCCGGCTGTTTCAATTGGTCTTTGGGTTGGTGGTCGATTTGGGTTTGGGCACCTGATTCCCTACATTGTTTTTCAAGTATTGGGCGCGATTGCAGCCGCTTTCGTTCTGCAGTGGTTTGTCACTGATGCTGGTGGTGGAGCGGCCGCTGCCTCACTGAATGCTGGCGCAGCGCCATCCTTAGCTTCGAATGGATTCGGGGATCTGTCTCCGGGTAAATTCAGCATGGAATCAGTAATTTTGATGGAAGTCATAATGACTGCCTTCTTTCTTATCATCATCATGGGTTCAACTGACGAGCGCGCACCTGCCGGTTTCGCACCAATTGCGATAGGCCTTGGTTTGACTCTGATCCACCTGATATCTATCCCTGTTTCAAATACCTCTGTTAACCCGGCTCGAAGTACTGGTCCAGCATTAGTTTCACATTTCTTTGGTGAGGGTGATGCCGCTCTTATTACACAGCTGCCAATCTTCTGGATTGCGCCAATTGTTGGTGCCGTACTGGGCGCTATTTTCTATCGCTTGATCGTTTCTGGCGCTGCTCCTGCAGCCGCAGCGGCAGCACCTGAGCGTGTAGAAGTAAGAGAGCCTGAGTATCGCGATCGTGGTGAATATCGCAGTGAGCGAGTTGAGTACCGTGACCGTGATCGTGGCGACTATCGCGACGAGTACCGTGATGAGCGTTACTAGTCACTAGTTAAGCGTGAAAAGTTGTACTGAAAAGCGGTGCTTCGGCACCGCTTTTTTTTGCCTGCGATTTAGTATCCTGAATTGTAATTGACCAAGCCGTTACTGAGATCGTCAGCACCGGTACCTGAATCTAGCCGCTGTATAGCTTTGGCTATCTGATCTACCGATAAACCGATTTGTGTGGGGCCCGCAATGTGCGGGGTGAGTAAGATATCCGGGTGTGTCCAGATGCGGTTATCGTGCGGCAGCGGTTCTGTGGCGCAAACATCCAGTAGTGCACCCGACAAGTGTTTTTCATCAAGCGCGGCGATTAGGTCTTTTTCCACAACGTGAGCGCCACGCCCAACGTTAATGAAAGTTGCCCCCGCCGGCAGGTAATTTAGCAGTTGCTTGTCTATTAAGCCGCCGGTTTGCGGGGTTAAGGGCAGCACACAGACCAGTGTATTTAACGGGTTCATAAATTCCTGAAGTTGATCATTGCCGTGGAATATCTTGCACGTACTCGCCTCTGATGCCGTTCGTTTCCAGCCGCTGACATGGTAGCCGGCAGATTGCAGTTTGGTGGCTATTCGGCTACCGATAATTCCCATGCCCATTATTCCGACGCGATAATCCGCCGCATTGATGTCGGCGAGTGGCAGCCACTGTGTTTGCGACTGTAGATTCTGGTACTGGTCGAAGTGCCGGTGCCAGCGTAAAACCCCGAAATGTACGTATTCGGCTATTTTGTCCGCCATTCCCGCATCGGTCAGCCGAATGATCGGTACAGCATCTGGAAGGCCCGGATGATCAAGTAAATGATCAACTCCCGCTGCCAATGAAAATATAGCTTGAAGGTTTTTAGCATTGTCGAAAAAATTGTCTGGCGCGCCCCAGCAAATTGCACAGTCGAGCTCTTCTGGGTTACCAACATCAGGCCACTGCCGTAAGGTGTGCCCGGGAAGTTTGTTGCGCAGCGTCTCCAGGGTTTGATCTGATGTGTCGTCGATTGAAAAAAAACTGATATTCATGTCAGGTCGGCTTTTTTGTTGTGTGGCAGTTGGTTGCCAGTGGGTGGTGTTGTCTAGGTGGACTGTCCGAGAATTAGAGTCTTGAGCTCCGTTGTATTATTTCGAGTCAGATAATTCCGATCGATTAAGGCGAATAGTCATTTTTCTTTAACGAAATCGTTCGTAATAGCTGGCCGAAAGACCGCGACCGCAGTAGATTCCAGTTCTCAGCCAGCCACTGTGGGTGCCGCGTAATAGTAGCGCGTTGTTTCTCTAGAAATAATAAACTGCACGAGCGGTTGACCATACGGAAAATAAGAAAACTATATGTAGTGGAGCCTGCCCGATCTATGTTGCTTTGTAAAATTGGCGTTTCATTTGGTCAAAGTAGTTAGAAAATCACACGAACTTTATTGAGTCTGATGATGACAGTACACAATGCGTAGTGCACCAAGGCAGGAAGGTCCGCACAAGGATCGAAACGATTTTGCCAATCTTGGCAAGCTATCCCCGTATGTGTGGCGGTATGGAAGGCGCGTATCTGTCGCGCTTTGTTGCCTGTTATTGGCGAAGCTTGCAACGGTGTGCATACCGTTGATGCTGAAAGGCATTATTGATTCCCTTGATACGCAAACAGATGGCCTGTTAAGTAGTAACGATCAGCTGGTGGTCGTTGTGCCTATGGCGTTGCTGTTGAGTTATGGGGCTTTACGGTTAGCTAGTGGGTTATTTGGTGAGTTGCGCGATATCCTTTTTTCCCGGGTTCGTTACAGCGCTATGCATCAAATGGCAGTTGATGTACTGCAACATTTGCATAAGTTATCGTTGCGATTCCACCTTGAACGTAACACCGGTGGTATATCACGTGATCTTGAACGTGGCACCAGGAGCCTGGCGTCGGTGCTGAATTTATTGGTATTCAGTATTTTACCAACGATTGCGGAATTTTTACTGGTTGGTGGTATTTTGTTGTTTAACTATGACTGGGCGTTGATGGCAGCTATTCTTTTGACCGTTGCTTTTTATGTTGTGCTTACTTTATCGATGAGTAAATGGCGAATGAACTTTCGCCATGAAATGAATAAGTATGATAGCGCCGCTAATGGCCGAGCCATTGATAGTCTGCTGAATTATGAAACGGTCAAGTATTTCAATAATGAAAAAGTAGAAACAGAAAACTATAACGAACAACTGGGCTTTTGGGGGGCGGCAGGGCAGAAAACGCAAATCAGTTTATCAGCGCTGAATTTCGGGCAAGGTGCCATCGTTACAATAGGCGTTACAACTATCATGATGCTTGCGGCAAAGGATGTAGCGTCTGGTGAGATCACTATCGGTGATCTAGTACTGATCAATGCCCTTATGCTGCAGTTGTTTATACCGTTGAGTATCCTGGGCTCTGTGTATAGATCATTGCAATACTCATTGGCCGATATGGATTTAGTGATCAAGTTACTTGAACAGGTGCCCGAAATACAGGACGTCGAGAATGCTAAGCCGCTTTTGGTAAAGCACGGCAAACTCGAGTTTGAAAATGTCAGCTTTCACTATGATGAAAGCCGCCCGATATTGCGCAATATTAATTTCACTATTGAGCCAGGGCAAAAGGTTGCTGTGGTGGGACCTTCAGGCTCTGGCAAGTCCACTTTGGTGCGGCTAATCTTTCGTTTTTATGATGTGTCAGATGGACTGATTAAAATTGACGGGCAATCAATTGCTGACTGCACGCAGGAAAGTCTGCGGCGTGTAATTGGTATAGTTCCGCAAGATACTGTGTTGTTTAACGATACAATTCGCTACAACATTGCTTATGCAAAGCTGGATGCGACAGACGAAGCGGTACTGAACGCTGCGGAAAAAGCCGATCTTGGCCGATTATTATCCCGGTTGCCAGATGGGATGGAAACAGTCGTGGGTGAGCGCGGCTTAAAATTATCTGGAGGTGAGAAGCAAAGATTGGCGATATCGCGAGTGATTTTAAAGTCTCCTGAAATTATTTTATTTGACGAGGCGACTTCAAGTCTTGATAGCCGTTCTGAACAGGCTATTCTTGGTGCTTTACAAAAAGTGTCCAGTCAGGCTACCACGCTTGTCATTGCACACCGGCTATCAACCATCATTGATGCTGACAAAATTGTGGTGATGGAAGACGGTGTGGTTGTCGAAACCGGAGACCATGAAACTTTATTGAGGAGTGATGGCTTATATAGGCGGTTGTGGGATTTGCAAAGGAGCGAGCAGCCAAGTTAATCAAGCACTCATCGTTCTCTAGAAGAGTGACTTTTACAGGTGCATGAATCCTAGATCACGAGTCTCAAAATTAGATAAAGACGGTAAAAGTGTGTTGATCTCTGATTCACTTAAGCCTAACCAGCGTAGCTGGGTAGCGGCGTATTGACTGACAGCAGTGGTCGGCACAATTCGGCCATTACGATAATCGTCTGGTCCGCTCACCGCTACACGCGGGATTTGACCATAGATGTCGCCACCATTTACTGACCCACCCATCATAATATGGTGATTGCCCCAGCCGTGATCTGTTCCATCGCCGTTGCCGGACACGCTGCGGCCGAAATCTGAAGTGGTAAAGCTGGTGACGTTGTTCAATTGATTTATTTCAATCAGTGATTGATGAAAAAATGCCAACGCCTCTGCTACTTGTTTAAAGAGTTCGGGTTGGATTTCTAATTGATCATCGTGCGTATCAAATCCGGTCATGTTTACGTAAAACAATTGCCGTGTCATACGAAACTCATCTTTAATGGCGATTAATTTCGCCACCATAGCCAGTTGGCTGGCCAGTGCATTGTTTTTTGGTACCGGGGTTTGTAAGTCTCCCAGTTTGGCAAGTGCAGCGCCAACGTTGGTTGATAGCACCAGAGCTCTTGTTTGTAGTTCAGCGTATGAACGTTCAAATACGTTGTTGTATTGTTGGTGTAGCAATTCGATAAAAGCCTGACGTCGTGGCATTTGCCAGTTACCGGTTAGGTCATCCATACCGGCATACGATGACACGCCTTCGCTTTTTATGGTGAAAGCGGCTTGTTCGCCACCGGCCTGCCATTCGTTATTACCCACTAAGCTTATGGCAGCAAGGTTTGGGTTGGCTTGCTGGCCGGCGAGTATGTCGGTAGTTCGAGCACCCCATCCACTATTCCATTCATGGTAGTGATCAAGCTTCTGCCATTGGCGAGCCTGATCATGATGTGAAAACAATTGCTCTGGAAGTCGAACACTTCCATTTCTTACGTCATCGGGCGTTGCAGGCTCGACTA
>JALZUX010000644.1 GCA_023301405.1 Granulosicoccaceae bacterium
CGCCTGCATTTAGATAAGATTGGTGCTCACCTGACCGAACTCTCTACTGATCAGGCTAAGTACTTGAACATGGATAAGAACGGTCCGTATAAGCCTGATCACTACCGTTACTAGGCTATTCGAGTTGTAAAAGCTTGTTGGAAAGGCGTGCTTCGGCACGCCTTTTTGCATTCTGGTGCTGTATCCAGTGTGGGGAAGGTCGCTGGTCTTCTTTAACGTTGTGATCGTAATAGCTGGCAAAAAACCGCTTCCGCGGCAGAGCATTCATTCTCCGACAGCCACCTATTGGTCGATTATCCGACAAAATGTGTGAAAACCTGTAGCAACAGCAGAGTGATGATTGGATCGGCACGCGAAAAAGCGTATGCTGCAAAGTTGAACTTAAACGAACTATAATTAATGCGACAAAAGGTTTTTGTCAAAACGCACGGCTGTCAAATGAACGAGTATGACTCGGCCAAAATGATAGATGTGCTTGACGAGCGTTTCGGTGCCGACATCACCGATGATCCGGCCAAGGCTGATATCCTGCTGGTAAACACTTGCTCGATCCGCGAGAAAGCACAAGAAAAAGTGTTCTCCCAATTAGGTCGCTGGCGTCCTTACAAAGAAAAGCGTAAAGACGTGATTATTGCGGTTGCCGGCTGTGTAGCCAGCCAGGAAGGTGCGGCATTGCAAGAGCGAGCACCCTACGTTGATCTAGTAGTCGGTCCGCAAACCATCCATCGTCTGGCTGATATGGTTGAAACCACCCGCCGCGAACAGCGTCCGCTGGTTGATGTAAGCTTCCCTGAAATTGAAAAATTCGACAATCTGCCCGAACCTAAAATGGACGGTCCCACCGCGTTTGTATCAATCATGGAAGGTTGCAGCAAGTACTGCAGTTTTTGTGTGGTGCCTTACACCCGTGGCGAAGAAATCAGCCGCCCGTTTGATGATGTCATCGCCGAGGTAGCCACACTGGCAGAGCAAGGTGTTCGTGAAGTAAACCTGCTTGGCCAAAACGTGAATGGTTATCGCAGTGAAATGGATGATGGCGATATCGCTGACCTTGCCTTGTTGATTTCTGTGGTCGCGGCGGTTGATGGCATTGAGCGCATTCGCTTCACTACCTCGCATCCAATTGAATTTGGTGACCGCCTTATTCAGGCTTACGCTGAAGTACCAGAACTCGCCAGCTTTCTGCACTTGCCCGTGCAGTCAGGTTCAGATCGCGTGTTAGCGGCAATGAAGCGTGGTCATACGGCTATTGAATACAAATCGAAGATCCGAAAACTAATGTTGGCGCGGCCTGGAATGTCACTGTCTTCAGACTTCATCATTGGTTTTCCCGGTGAAACCGACGCTGACTTTCAGCAAACGATGTCATTAATCACTGACCTTGGATTTGATCACTCGTTTAGCTTTATCTATAGCGCGCGGCCGGGCACACCGGCAGCATCACTCGAAGATCCAGTGCCACTAGAAGAAAAAAAGCAGCGTCTCGCCACTTTGCAACGCACAATCAATGCGCAGTCAGCAGCGATCAGTGAAAAAATGATTGGTACCACGCAGCGTATTCTTGTTGAGCGGACATCAACACGTAACGATGCCGAAATGGCTGGTCGTACAGAAAATAATCGGGTGGTTAATTTCCCCGGTGACTCAACACTGGTCGGTAAATTTGTTGATGTTGCAATTACCGAGGCTCGGCCTAATTCATTGCGCGGTGAGTTTATTCAAATTAATGACCCGGCGTTTTAAGTGTTCGGGCAATCATGTCTTTTAATTACTATCATGCTTAAACTACAGGCAATCGTTCTATATGCGGGAAGTGCAATAACTTGGCATCAATAGAGTTTCAGCTCCGGCCTGACGACAACAAACGTCTGGCCAATCTTTGCGGTCAGTTTGACGAACATTTAAAGCAAATTGAAACCCGTCTTGGAATTGAGCTGCAAAACAGAGGGGGAGACTTCCGCGTCTCGGGCTCCGATAAAGTAATTCGTGGTGCGCGCAGTGTGGTGCAAAGTCTGTACGACGCCACGCAGCACGAAACGCTCACCCCTGAAAAAATTCATTTGTATCTGCAAGAAGCAGACTTGCACAACGAAGACAGTGAGTCTGATGTCCCGGCAGAGCCATCAAGCATTGATATCGCCACCCGGCGGGCTAAAATTCGCTGCCGTGGAAAAAACCAGATTCAGTATGTGCAAAATATTCGCGACTACGATTTAAGCTTCGGGGTTGGTCCAGCTGGTACCGGTAAAACCTATCTGGCGGTTGCCTGTGCGGTAGAAGCCCTTGAGCGTGAGCAAGTCCGCCGGTTAGTACTGGTGCGCCCGGCAGTCGAAGCCGGTGAGCGCCTGGGTTTCCTACCGGGTGATCTCACCCAGAAGGTCGACCCTTACCTGCGCCCCATCTACGATGCACTGTACGAGTTCGTGGGCTTTGAGCGTGTGGCCAAGTTGATTGAAAAAAATGTCATTGAAATCGCACCGCTTGCCTACATGCGAGGTCGAACCTTAAATCACGCCTGCGTAATTATGGACGAAGCGCAAAATACCACCGTCGAGCAAATGAAAATGTTTCTTACTCGAATTGGCTTCGGCTCAAACGCCATTGTCACCGGTGATGTCACCCAAATAGATTTGCCCAAGCACGTAACCTCAGGCTTAAAGCACGTTCGCGGTGTACTTGATGGCGTTGACGGTATCGGTTTTTGCGACTTTAAGGCCCGTGATGTCGTCAGGCATCCGTTGGTGCAACGGATTGTTGGCGCCTATGATGCGGCAGACAAGCGTGAAGAAAAGAAAAGTCGCGCTGAATCCAGTTGATTGATGCAAGCTCCGCAAGTGCGCCAGTCAGGCAGGAACTCAATGTTGAGCTACAATGGAGTTATAGCGAAAAAAGCCATTGTCCCACTGATGATGATATGCGCAAGTGGGCAACGGCTGCATTGGTGTTACCACTAGAAAAAACGGCAAGCCAACCTGACGCCACATCAGCCGCCATCGGTGAAGTCAGTATCCGGATTGTTGACAATACCGAAATGCAAAGTGCCAATTTACAGTGGCGCGGACAAGATAAAACCACCAATGTTTTATCATTTCCGGCTGACTTCCCGGCGGAGACCGGTTTAACATATTACGGTGATATGCTGATCTGTGCGCCGGTAGTGCAGCTTGAAAGTCAGCAGCAAAGCAAAACACCTGAGGCACATTGGGCGCATATGGTGGTACACGGCATGTTGCATCTTCAAGGCTATGATCACATTGACGATCACGAAGCCACAGAGATGGAACACCGTGAAGTAGCGGTACTGGCAGCTCTTGGATTTCCGAACCCCTATGAGCCTGGTTCAACATCAAACTCAGTAATAATAAACAATATCTCAGAGGTAGAAAAAAACTGATGACACAAGAGCCTGCCGAGCAAGGTAAATCTTTTGTCGAGCGTATTCGCGATGCCTTTAATGGTGATGATGAACCGCGTGATGTAGATGAATTAAAAGTGCTATTACGTGAAGCCGCTGGACGTGACATCGTCAGCGACGACACCATGACAATGCTTGACGGTGTGTTTGATGTTGCCGCTATGCGCGTACGAGACATCATGATCCCACGGGCGCAAATGGTGGTAGTAGAAATTGACGAAGACCTTGATGAGCTTCTGCCAACAATCATTGACTCAGGTCACTCGCGTTTCCCCGTTATTGGTGACAGTCGTGATGAAGTGCTTGGTGTTTTACTGGCCAAAGATCTACTGCGCTTTTCGTTAGCAAAAGAAACCTTTGATCTCAACTCACTTATCCGTGCGCCGGTCTTTACCCCGGAAAGTAAAAAATTAAACGTGCTACTTACTGAGTTCAGGGCCAATCATAACCATATGGCGATTGTGGTCGACGAATACGGTGGCGTCGCCGGCCTGGTTACCATTGAAGATGTGCTCGAAGAAATTGTCGGTGAAATAGACGACGAACACGATACCGAAGAAGACGCCAACATACGTAGGCATGACTCCTACGCCTACACCATCAAAGCACTGACCCCCATCGAAGAATTCAACGAAGAGCTAAACGCCGCGTTGCCCGACGATGAATTCGACACCATTGGTGGCTTGGTGATGCACCAGATTGGCCACATGCCAACCTCGGGCGAGCAAACCCAAATTGATCGCTTTAAAATAAAAGTACTGTCGGCAGAATCAAGACGTATTCACTTGCTGGAAGTGACCACCGATGATGAAGTCGTCGTCGAATAAGCCCGGAACCCAGCCTTGATTCTATCCATTAATTATTGTCGTCTGTGACTAGCGTTCAACAAGTGCAAAAGCAATCTGCATTGCAACAAGCAAAACTGCCCGGGGCCGGGATGAATAATCTTGCCGCCATGTTGTTGTCACTGCTGTGCGGTGCGGTGGCAGTGTTGGGGTTTGCCCCCTTTGAATTCTGGCCGCTGTTATTGCCCTGCGTTGCCTGCTTGTTTGTCTTTGTTTATAACGCTCGTAACGCGCGGCAGGGTTTTCTGATTGGCTATTTTTTTGGTTTAGGGTTGTTTGGCGCTGGCGTCTACTGGATTTACTTTAGTTTGCATTTGTTTGGTGCTGCCATCGCTCCACTGGCGGCTGTTGGTACCTTACTGGCCGTCATGATACTCGCACTTTATCCTGCATTGTTTGGTGCGCTGGCGTACCGTTGCCGGCACTTGCAGCTCAGTTGGTTTTTGTTAGCCGCCCCGGCCTTATGGTTGTTGATAGAGTGGCTACGAAGCTGGTTTTTAACCGGCTTTCCCTGGCTGAGTATTGGTTATTCCACCATCGGCACGCCGTTGGCCGGCTTTGCACCGATAGGTGGTGTATTTTTAAACTCATTGTTGTTAGCGCTCTGCGGTGGAGCGCTAGCTTACCTGCTGGTGGCTAGAAAGTTATTTTCGTTAGCAGTGGCTGTGGTAGTGATTGCACTGGTGGCAGGTGTTGGTCAAAGTTTGCGCAGTGTAAGCTGGACACAAGTCAGTGGTGATTCTGTCAACGTTGAGATGGTGCAGGGCAACATTGCCCAAGAGCTTAAGTTTATTCCCAACCTGCTTGAAAAGTCTTTGGCCACTTATTCTGAGCTCAGTCGTACTGGTGCTGATCTGGTTATATGGCCTGAAAGTGCCATACCTACCTTTTTCTCTGATGTTACCGCCTGGCAGCAAGAGTTTGTTGACGAGCTAAGCGCTAGTGGCACTACCGTGTTAAGCGGGGGGTTTCACACCAATGATGATTTCTCCGAGTACTACAACGCGATCAAGGTTCTGGGTGGCACAGAAGACCAAATTTATACCAAGCGGCA
>JALZUX010000645.1 GCA_023301405.1 Granulosicoccaceae bacterium
CACCTAAATGCTTTGGCCAAAATCGTGAGGGGCCGGGAATCATGCACTCTATTTTTCCCTTTTTGCCGACGGCGGAAATTTCCTCTTGAAAGGTAGAGCCTTCGGCAAACATGCACAATTCCAATAGCGCACGAGATCCGTTTTCAAAGTTTACGATGACATAACCATTGTCCCAGATGTCTGGTGTTTCACCTTCATAGCTCTCATGAATATGGTTGTGGGTTTGCCCGGCGGATGCCATGACGCTGACTGGTTCAGACTGAATAACATGGCGCATCAGATCAAAGAAGTGGCAACACTTTTCAACAAACGTGCCTCCTGAGTATCGATTGAACCTGTTCCAGTCATCGACTTTTTCCAGAAATGGAAACCTATGTTCCCGTATAGAAAGCAAGTCAATACCTCCAGTCTCAGTATCGGCACGGTTGATAAACTCTGCTAACGGCGGCATATAGCGATATTCCATCGCCACCCAGATCGGTGCGGTATATTCTTTGATCAATTCATTGATAAACACGTCATCATTGAGATCGGTGTACAGCGGTTTTTCTACCAGAGTAGGGAGTTGTCGCGTTGCTGCGATTTGCCGTAAGTTTTCGACGTGTAAATAGTTAGGACTGGTGATAACCAGGCAGTCGAGTGCTTCTATCTTTAGTAGTTCGTCGAGTGATGATGTCATCATGGCTGTGGGAACCATCTTTGCGGCTATGTTGCGCATTGCTTCATCGGGTTCGAAGATAGCGGTAATTTCAGCATTTTGCAGCAATTGAATATTTCGAATATGTTCTTGACCCATCATGCCGCAGCCAACCAGGCCGTAGTGTAGTGCACTCATTTTATTGAAATTACCTGTTGAGTCATATTGAGTTATCTGGCCACAAAGCGTGTGGTGTTTGGGTCAAACCAGGTTCTTGAATATTCTGCCAATGCACCATGGTTATCACGTGACAAGCGTTCAACGAAACCGAAATGGGTTGTTTTATCGCTAAATAAATTTGCTGGTGACCAGCGTGGCAGGGGGGCGACGCTCACCCGGTCTTCAGCCCGCGTGATCCAGAAGCCCAGTTTTTCTTTATAAAAAAAATACAGTGAGTCGGGTATTGAATTGCTGTCAATACTGTCTGCATAAGTGGTATCGAGCCATATTTCCTCAAGAGCAGAGTTTTTGCCATTGAGTTTGCGCAGTCTTCTAATTCTGTGGGCGTGGTCTGATTGGCCAAACGGCGGCAGTGAGCGGGGTTTTTTAAGTGTTGCGGTTGATAATAGTTCGGCGGTAGGTAGGCCGCCGCCGGTAATCAGTTCCAGGCGGAACAATGCGTACACGTTATCAACTGCAAGGTTATTTTGTACATAGTTGCCAGAGCCTTGTTTGCGCAGCAACATGCCTTTGGTCTCAAGATCTGATAGTGCTTTGCGCAGTGTGCCGACAGAAATTTTCAGCTTTGCCGCCATCTGGCGTTCTGGTGGCAGCCTTTCTTCATTGGCCAGAAGTCCGGCTTTGATATCACGCACCAGTATCTCGCTGATTTGAATGTGCAGGGGCAGTTGCCCGACCATGCCTGCGTTTTCAGGTGCGGTCTTCGAGCTTTTACACGCGGAGCTTGAGTTTGCTTTTTGTTTGGTTCGGGTTGACATCTCGATCCAGCCAAAACAATTGATACACGATTGATCTATTGTTGCACTGTTGCTACTCTATGTCCAATTAAGTTCAGCGATCTGTTAAAAAGGGGCATATTACATGTCTGTGGTACCGGTAAAGTCAGAAGGGTTAAGTGCTGCAGAGGTGTCGTGGTTTGCGCCGTTGTGTTCAGATGACTATGAATACTTAGGTGTGCCCGATGGTGGCTACCGAAGCAGTTGGGAGAATACTTCACGTATTTTGCAACGTGCTGATGAACTGGGCTTTCGCAATATACTTTGCCCGTCGTCTTATCAGGTCGGCCAAGATACCCTTAGCTTTGTTGCAGCTAACGCCCCCTTAACCAAAAGCATTAATATGTTGGCTGCTGTCCGTTGTGGTGAGATGCAGCCCATCATGCTGGCCCGCACTATTGCTACTCTTGATCACATGTTGCAGGGCCGCTTAACGGTGAATATCATTTCGTCAGATTTTCCCGGACAAAAAGAAGACAGTAATTACCGGTATCAACGTTCCAGAGAAGTGGTTGAAATTCTGAAGCAAGCCTGGACTCAGGATGAAATAAACGTTAATGGTGAGATCTATCAGTTTGAAGGTTTAACTACAGACCCGGTAAAACCCTATCAACAAAACGGCGGGCCATTGCTATATTTCGGCGGTTATTCACCGGCAGCGGTAGATTTGTGCGGTGAGCACTGTGATGTGTATTTGATGTGGCCTGAGAAAAAAGAAGAGCTGGCCGGCCGTATGAAGGCGGTACATGAGCGCGCTGCAAAGTACAGCAGGGTTCTGGATTATGGGCTTCGAGTCCACATGATAGTTCGTGAGACAGAGGCCGAAGCCAAAGATCATGCTCGTAAAATAGTATCGAAGCTTGATGATGATATTGGTAAGGCTATCCGTGAGCGAGCCCTTGATTCAACGTCTTTGGGAGTGTCGCATCAGACCAAAAACCGCGACAACGCCGACGACGAGGGTTTCATCGAACCCCGATTATGGACAGGTGTTGGTCGTGCGCGTTCAGGTTGTGGCGCAGCACTTGTCGGTACGCCGGAACAGATCCTTGAAGAAATAGAAGCGTACAAAAAAATGGGAATCAGATCGTTTATTTTTTCTGGCTACCCGCATCTGGAAGAGTGCGATTACTTTGGTGAGTTGGTATTGCCACACCTTGATACCTGTTCATTACCTGAAGTCTATAATCGCAGACCGCAATCCACCCCCACTACGCCGTTAGGCGTCGGAAAAAGAATTTAAATGGAAAGAGTATCACTTTCAGCTGATCTTGAGGTCAGCCGCTTAATTTATGGTTTGTGGCGTCTTGGTGACGATACCGATTGCTCTGTTAAGCATGTTCAAGCGAAGCTTGAGGCTTGTTTGTCACAGGGTATCACTACCTTTGATCAAGCAGATATTTATGGTGGGTATACGTCAGAAGAAATTTTTGGTAACGCACTCAAAGCGTCCCCGGCATTGCGTGATCAAATGGAGATCATCACCAAATGTGACATCATGCTGTTGTCCGAACAGTACCCTGACCGTCGAGTTAAGCACTATGATACCAGTGCCAAACATATTGAAACATCCGTTGATGCGTCGTTGAAAAAAATGGGTATTGAAAAGATTGACCTACTGTTATTGCATCGCCCTGATCCGTTAATGGACCACAACGAGACAGGCGCTGCTCTGGATGCACTAGTTAAGTCAGGTAAAGTGACTGCCGTGGGTGTATCAAACTTTATGAAGTGGGATTGGACTCTCCTGCAGTCAGCAATGAATGAAAAGCTAGTGACCAATCAGATTGAAATTAATCTGGCTGCTCATGAATCTTTGACAAACGGTAGCATCGCTTTTTTGCAAGAGGCCGCAATCAAGCCTATGGCATGGTCGCCATTAGCAGGAGGTAGCTTAGTGGTGCAGGGCAGTGGTGGTCCAACAGCAGTTCAGCAGGCACTAGCCGCGATGGGCAGCGCGCAAGGTGTTGGTGCTGATGCCGTGGCGGTGGCGTGGCTGCTGAAACATCCGGCCACTATTTTACCCGTAGTAGGCACCAACAATTTGCAGCGAATAGCCGCTTTGTCAGATGCTTTTAAAGTACAGATGAGCCGTGAAGATTGGTATGTTCTTTATCAAGCTGCATTGGGCGGCGAAGTTCCTTGAGTGGTCTTTCGCAATCAAGCCAGTCTGTCGAGACTCACCGTGCTGTGACTGATTCATACACCGAGCCGTTTATACCTGATGGCACCAATACGCGTTTACTGCGAAATGCCCTTGGTTGTTTCGGTACCGGGGTGACTATAGTCACGATCAATACTGAGTCAGGTCCGATCGGCATGACCGTTAATAGTTTCGCGTCGGTCTCGCTAGACCCGGCTCTTATTCAGTGGGCGGTTGCCAAAAACGCCGGACGCTATGAACCATTCGTGAGTGCAGCGCAATTTTCTATCAATGTGTTGCAAGTAGAGCATCGGCAATTAGCTTATGATTTTTCAAGTGATGCGCAAGCCTTTGATGCAGAGCAATGGGTGATAAGCACTGATCAACCGCCACGCCTAAAAAATGCTTTGGCAAGCTTTCGCTGTGGTGGGGAAGAGCTGCATGACGGTGGTGACCATACAATTATTGTTGGTAAGGTTCTGGATTGTGCTTTGTCAGAAGGTTTGCCTTTGTTGTTTTTCAAGGGAGAGTTCGGACATTTTTCAGCTCTGGAAAATTAACTGCAAACATCACACGCCATACTAAAAACAGAAAGTCAGTAGCCTGCGGCATATTGACGCAGCTGACGATGTAGCGGGTGTTGCCCTGGA
>JALZUX010000646.1 GCA_023301405.1 Granulosicoccaceae bacterium
AACTTAATTATTTGAGTCTACAGAGTAACTGTTGCAGCGCAAGCATCAAAGCACGCAAACAACACTGCCTCAATGGACTGCGTTGTTCGAAAAGCCAAAATTACTCTTCGCACCAGATAACCATACGTTAAAGACTCATACTCAGCCAGTAAACCCGGCTACGCTCACTGCCGTCAACGCATGGCTGATGCGGTGGCAGGCAAAGTATTCTTTGCCGGTGAAGCGACATCATCACGCGCATTCAGTACTGCACACGGAGCCTATGAGACAGGAGTTCGCGCTGTTAAGGAAACGCTTCTTCTGCCGCGCACTTCCACTGAGATAAATTACCGCGGTAGCAATGTATCGGATCACTACTGCAAGCAATACTCCCATTAAAGAACAACAACTATTCACCTTTATTGATCGACATATCCAGTTTGAAATCCCACGGCATTGCTACGAGCCCTATGATCGACCAAGCCTCATGGCAAGTGATTTATTCCAGCCGACAGTGTGATTGATGCTATCTGATAATTTTAATGTACTTAAATGGCCAATACTTACGGCAATGGCCATCGCACTGGGCGCAGCCCTTGCCTTAGGACTTGCACGTTTTGCTTACACCTTGTTTTTACCGTGGATGGTTGAAGACCTGGCCTGGAGTTATACACTTGCCGGATCAATGAATATGGCAAATGCTGCCGGCTATTTCTTCGGCACCTTGCTCACCGTTTGGCTGTTTAAACACTACCGGGTTGCGCATGCCTTGTTGATCGGGGCCATTGCCGCTTCCATATTAATGGGGTTATCTGCGCTCACAACCGGCACCGCCAGTCTATTACTTTTACGCGGGCTTTCGGGAATTGCCAGTGCACCGGTGTTTATTGGTGGCGGTGTGCTTGTGGCACGCCTTGGCAGCTTGCATCCCACACGTTCAGGTCTGTTAATTGGTATTTACTACGGTGGTTGCGGGCTAGGCATTGTATTGTCCAGCTGGCTGGTGCCTCTATCAGTGCAATGGGCGCAAGCACACGCCGTGGTACACGTCTGGCAGCCCGGTTGGTGGTGGCTTGCGCTTGTGGGGTTATTGCTCACCGGTTTAATGGCAGTGCCCTGCCTGTCAATCCCTTCTGACAGCAACTCACTATCGCAGCGGAGTGACAGCAGTGCGTCGCAGTATCTACCACTGATTGCAGGCTACGGCTTTTTTGGGATGGGCTATATCGGCTACATGACTTTTGTTGTAGCACTGTTAAAAAGCACAGGCATGGATCCACAAACGGTAAATTTGTTCTATGCCGTGCTAGGAGTTTCGGTCATGGTATCAGCCCGGCTATGGGCAACTATGCTTGATAAATATCGCGGCGGAGAGACTATGGCGCTGCTCAATTTTTTGCTGGCTGTATCTTGCTTGATCCCTGCGGTGGCGGCTATTTCAAGCAGCGGGAATTCACTCGGTAGTTTTGCAGTGATGGCAGTTTTCGCTTCAGGGATTGTATTTGGAGGTTGCTTCCTTTCTGCCGTCGCGTCGACAACAGTTTTTATAAAACACAACTTGCCATCGAACCAGTGGATTGCGGGAATCACTGTTTTCACCAGTATATTTGGTGCCGGCCAGGTATTTGGACCTGTCATGGTTGGCTGGATCGCCGATCAAAGTAACGGGCTTGCGTGGGGGCTGGTTTTATCCAGCGCAGTACTTTTATTAGGCAGCTTGTTCGCCTACCGGCAGAAGCCGCTACACGGAAACTAACATTTTTCTGTAGCACGTGTGTTAGTGCTGCTATACGGTCTACGTCACACCTTCTGCACAAACATTACTCACCCCATTGCTAAATAAACCCTGCATACTCTACTACCACTAAACTCTCTGCAAACCCAAAGTGTCAGCGAGGCCTATCGCTGTTTGCATATCCTCACTCACGCTTCGGGTATCCCCTATACATCTACGTCGCTTTAGCGACACCGGTATAAGCCGACACAAAAAATCAAAACAACACTCGACAACAACCCGCTACTTGGTTTCTGATACAGGTATCTCCTGTAAACCTTTGAACGGCGTACCCGCTATTAAATCCACCTTTTCACCTTGCCGATATATGGTCACCGAGTAAGTATCGTGTTCATTAAGCTCCGACATCGCACTTCTAATCATTGTAAAGTCGTGAGGCGTTTTACAGACCAGCCCATTGATTGCCACTATCAAATCACCACCCAGCAGAAATGAGCGTCCATCGATAACGGCCGGTATAGAACCCGACACCAACCCGGCCTTACCTAATACCGACTCAGAATTCACCCGCTGCACCAACAATCCCGGCTCAGGATAATTAAGTGCTTTCGAGGTGTCCTCTGACAGCAGTATACCTTCGAACCCGGCCATCACACCCGAACTAGACAGTAGTGCATGCCGGGCAGAGTTGATCGCCGTGGCAAACCCGATACCGTTAAAGCCGCCGCTCTTCGATAAAATAAAGCTGACGATACCAATCACTTCGCCATCAGTATTAAACATAGGACCGCCAGAATTACCAGTGTTAATTGCTGTATCAGTCTGTAGAAACTCAATTGGCAAGCCACCCGCCATTAACCCTCTATTCATGCGCCCTGACAAATGCCCGACACTTAGTGTTTGGGATATACCGAATGGCGAACCGATAATAAAAACTTCACTGCCAACCGGGGTTTCATCTGAGTTAGCAAGGGTCGCAAAAGTCCCTTCCGGATACGCTCGCGAGAGTTTCAGTAACGCAACATCACTGGCATTCAGTGATGCGACAACAGTTGCCGGAATAACATCACCATTTTTAAACTGAACTTTAATAGTCTGAACGCCATCAACAACGTGAGCGGCGGTCAGTATTTGCTTTTCATTGATCAGCACGCCGGACCCGATTCCAGACTCAGTCTTTTGTGACTGCCCCCAACCCTTGGAGCTGACCGTGCTTATCGTAACAACAGAATCAGAGTGAGCCGCATATAAAGCTGCGAAATCTGCACCGACAACTGCCTGGCTGATGAATGACAGATAGAGTAGAAAAAGAGCTGCAAATGCATGACGCATGGTTTGTTCCTTTGTCCAAAAACCAGTTATTTTGTAGACACCCGACGTTTTAGGGAGTTCAATGATACAGTGACCGCGCAGATAGGCTACAGGACTATCAGCGCCTTGCCTATCCGATTTAGGGTTTGGGGTTCAGCCACTCAGTTCAATTTCGTGACAGCCCGCAATAGCGCTGCATTATGTTAAGGGTCTGCGTATCGACAACAAAAAACTAACAGCAGCAACAGCTTGATGCACACACCAGCAGCACTTACGCGCACCACTTTCGGTATGTTTTTGTATAATTTTTAGTACCGGAAGTGCTACTTTTTCATGCGTAGTCGCTTTTCGGTACACAGTAACCCGGTGAACGCCTTGCGTTGCAAAAAACTGTCGAAAAAAACCAAACTTTTTGCAGTAACTGCTTAACCCGTTGACATAAAATACGTATTATCAGTGACGATGTGATATTCAGAAGAATACAGGCAAACCCATGTTCAAAAACCTTGCACCGCAACAACGGTTGTACGCGGCTTTCGCCTTGTATTCAATCGCCATGGGCAGTATCTATCCTCGCCTACCTGAAATTAAAAAGGCCATGGGTGTTGAAGAAGGGATTCTTGGTTTGGCCTTGATAGGCGCGCCAATCGGAACTTTATTTGCACTTTCTTTTGCAAGCCCGTTTATAGAGAAAATCGGTTTCAGACGCATGTTGCTGACCGGAATTCCGGCAGCAGCATTGTTTTACGCGATGGCGGTTTTCACGACAACACCATTTATGTTTTTTCTGCTTCTAATACCAGCAGGACTGGCCATTGGCTGCCTTGAAATAGTAATCAACGTAGAGGCTGATCGCGTAGAAGCCGTGCAAAAACGGCGCATCATGAATCGCGCGCACTCCTTCTGGAGCTTTGGTTTTTTTATCGCCGGTATTACCGGTGCAACGTTTGCGCATCTGGGGGTGGCGCCACGATGGCACCTTATTATTGTTTTGGCCTGCGTATCAATTATTGTTTTTTACATGCTACGGGATTTCACCCCTGCCCCCAGTAGAGAAGAAACAGAGCAACCAGCCAAAGGCTTTGCCATTCCAAGCAAACCGATATTAATTCTTGTAATTATCACACTGCCTGCCATGTTAATGGAAGGTGCCGGTATTGACTGGTCGGCGATCTACATGGACAGCACGTTTTCAAGCAGCGCATTTATAGCAGGCATCGCTGTCGCGGTAGTCACATTATCGCAAGGAATTACACGTTACTTCGCCGACAGCTTTGTTGAGAAATATTCGCCTATAACGGTTGGTCGAGTTTTACTGCTGTGCATGGCCGCAGGCATTCTACTAGTACTGTTCCCGGTATCAGCTTTGGTATCATTGATCGGTTTCGGCATTCTAGGTATAGGCACAAGTGTATTGTTTCCATTGGCCATGTCGGCAGCGGCACAACGCACCGATCGGCCTGCCACGGTTAACGTGGCAGCACTCGCGCAGATATCATTTGTGGCCTTTCTGGCTGGCCCACCTATTTTGGGTTTTGTTGCAGAACGCTGGGGAATTCAATGGGTGTACGGCTTTGGCTTGCCGTTGGTCATTTTAAGCTTTGTTAAAGTTCGGGCACTAGAGGCCAACCGATAATTTGCAGACTTAGCGAGTGCCCCTCCAGCACCAAGCGCTACGGCGGTCGTCTTCAGCACGCAATCTTTCAGCGACTGCATGGTGTTACTACGCACCTGAATGGCCCTCGCTACGCCCTCTTTCGGGACGGGCACTAGCCAGTGCACATTCTACAAAGAGGTGTGCTTTCTAAATAACAAAAATGCAATGCAAACAGATGCTGCTGACACCAGAAACGGCGCTGCCGGCAAATAGACTGGTGCGCTGTCGTTGGTAAAGTAATTAAACACCTGAGTCATTAACAATGGGCTTACAATGGTGGCAACAGCCGTCAGGGAAGCCATTGCCCCTTGCAATTCACCCTGAGCATTCTTAGCCACGCTATTGCTCATCAGTCCTTGTAACGCCGGCACTGCAACTGCGCTGAACACACTAATTGGCAAATAAGCAAACACATGCCATGTTTGAGTCATGAAGGGATAAATTAAAAAAGTACACAGGTGAACCGACATCCCCAACATGACAGTAGCACGCTCACCAAGACGCTTTAATATTAGTCGAATCAATGCCCCTTGAATGATCACTATTCCCAGACCGTAACACGCCAGTGAAATACCCACCATGCGGGCGTCCCACTCAAACTGAGCACGTCCAAAATAAGCCCATATCGCCGGGTACACAAAAAACGCTATGCTCAATAGCAAAAACACCGACAGCATCGGGATCATACCGGGCAGTTTCTTCATTTGCTGAAAGGCACCAAACGGGTTCGATCGACGCCATTCAAACGGCCGTCTTATTGAGTCAGTGACGGTTTCAGGCAAAACAAAGTAACCAAACAATAGATTAAGGAACGCCAGTAACGCTGCTGCATAAAACGGTGCACGCGAACCATATTCTGCCAACAGACCACCCAACATTGGCCCGAGAATAAAACCAACACCAAAGGCAGCCCCCAGAATCCCGAAGTTTTTGGCCTTGTCTTCATCACTGGATATGTCAGCCATGTAAGCACTTGCTGTTGACTGAGTCGCCGCTGTAATACCACCTATAATACGGCCAATAAATAACAGCCACATGGTTTGCGCCAAAGCCATCAGCAAGTAATCAAGTGCCATGATCAGCAACGCCACTAACAACACCGGCCGTCTGCCGTAAGCGTCTGACAAACTCCCCAGTGTGGGTGAAAACAAAAACTGATTGACGGCGAAAGCGGCGGTCAGTGCACCACCCCAAAGCGCGGCCTCGCTGAGGTTCATATCACCGACTTCACGAATTAGGTCTGGCATCACCGGCATGATGATTCCGATCCCCATGGAATCCAACACGATAGTAAAAAAAATAAAATAAATGGGTAAACGCATCGGGTGGGGATTTTCCTTGCTCATAAAAACGCCGTGAAGTTAGCGGTGTACTCTACCACTGGCACGCCGATGCTAACACTGGTTTTAGCGCTACAGTCTATCGTTACGGTTGTGTCAAATAAACACTAACCACCGCATTGGGTTGCAGTAAAACCAGTACCAACTCTGTTTATCTGCTACTTGCGATCACGACTGGCAACGCAAAAAACAAACGGCTTGCAGCTCTGCTCTTGAGCCAAGTAAACTGTAACTTCCATTGACAGAAGGCTCCGCAATGCAGAACGTCAACTACGATGATGTCACTTATCGTTTGCGATCAAATTTCGCAGAAAGCCACACACGCTATTGGCATCGACTGCAATCACCAGGTACTTGGTTCAATTCAGCTGAACGCATTGCTATTGCGCAGGCCAGTCGCGAAGCACAAGATTGCACACTTTGCCAACAGAGCAAAGCAGCATTATCGCCACGCTCATTGACTGGCAAACACCTCAATACCACCACACTACCACCGCTTGTTGTCAGCACCATTCACGCTATCGTCACCGATGCCTCAAGGCTGACCCAATCGTGGTATGAAAATCAGCTACAGGCAGGTTTAAGCGAGGGGCAATACATTGAGATCGTTGGAACGGTGGTATCGATGGTCAGTATCGACAGCTTTGCAGACGCGCTAGGCATTGCGCTCAGGCCACTTCCTGCCCCCGAAGAAGGTCAGCCTAGTCACTATCACCCCGCCACAGCCACCATCACGGAAAACGCCTGGGTGCCAATGGTTGATATAGACAACGAAGGAACACCAGAGGCAGACCTGTGGGTATCTGGCAAGACCGGCAACGTGGTGCGAGCCATGAGCCTTGTGCCCGATGAAGTCAGAACGCTGAAAGATTTATCAGACGTGCACTACCTTGAAATGCCCAAGGTTAAGCAACCCGGGGTCGATGCGGGACGAGCCTTAAATCGCTCACAAATGGAGCTAGTCGCCGGACGTGTCTCTGCCCTTAATGCGTGTTACTACTGAACCACTGCACATGCCAGTATGCTCCGTGAGAGCAGCCAGACCCATGAGCAGTCGATCAACCTTAACGCCATTATGCAAGGCGGCGATGCCGGTGGCATTGAACACGCAACAACGCTTACCGCTTTTGCAGAAGCAATTGTGCAACGCCAACCTGGCGTTATCGAAAAGGCACGTAATGATCTTATTCGTGTTGCAGGCGATGAAGTGATGATCGACACGGCAGGGGTGGCATCAAACTTTGAACGAATGGTTCGTATTGCAGATTCAACCGGTATTATTGTTGGACCATTGGATGCTGCTACCGAAGCGTTACAGCAAACGCTCGGCATAGATCAATTTGACTACTGAAATGACCACGCCGGCGATACTAAAGGCTAGCCTGTTTTATACCAGGCTGGCTTAAAGCACTGTGGAATGAGTTCAGCACTTTGCACCGGGAATCGTCATTTGTAACCTTGAGATAAGGCAACCCGAGTTACGCGTTTTTCACACATAAAA
This sequence comes from Granulosicoccaceae bacterium, assembly GCA_023301405.1. Classification (GTDB taxonomy): domain Bacteria; phylum Pseudomonadota; class Gammaproteobacteria; order Granulosicoccales; family Granulosicoccaceae. The sequence goes on from JALZUX010000646.1 coordinate 7,524, forward strand.
AGCCAGCAAAGTTGTACCACTGGAAAAATGTCTCAACAATTTGAAATCCGTTGCGCCGGAATAGCTCAAAGTTTTCATCGAACCGGTACGGGATCAACACATTTTCAAGGGACTCACGCTTTTTATTGATCTCTTCTTCGGAATAACCATTGCGACGCTTATAATCATAATAGAAGTCAATAAAAAAACGGTTCATGCTGGTGTCATTAGTCAGTACCTTTTCAGTAATAATCAGCACCCCGCCATCAGCCATGGTTTCATAAATTTTCTTGATTAAACGGTCACGTTGTAACGGACGGATAAACTGCAGCGTCCAGCAGATAGTGACAACACTGGCATTTTTAATATCTACGTCATCAAGTGATGCATTGAGATCTGCCATGCATAACTCTATGCGACCCGACTCTCCCGCATGGTTAATATTGGCAAGCGCTTTATCGATCATAGGTTGGGAGTTGTCATAACCGATAAACTGCTCAACATCTTTCAGCTCATTGGCGATATGCAGCAATGTGGTTCCAAGTGAGCAGCCTAGATCTACCACCGGTGTGCCCGGTATCCAGAATCGTTTGGCAATATCAGTAATAAGTTTTTGTTGCTCGGCGTAGAACGGCACACTTCTATTGAGCATGTCGTCAAATACCGCAGCTACTTTGTCATCAAAAACGAAATCGCTGGCGCGTTCGTCTTCAGAGTTAAAGATCTGATCCCGACTCACTAATGGTCTCCACCGTCAAATAGGGCACGCCCTGCGATACTTTTTATTACTGTATTCATGACACCCACAACTCTGCCCAAGCCATAAGATATTTTATTGGTAAGCACAGTATAAAACCTATTTTACGTCAATTGATCAGGGACAAAAAATACGCCACCTGGCATTCATTATTATACTGATTAAACTGTAGGAGCACGGCCACATTACCCCATTGGCCAATGCTACAGTAACATTTTGGCCAAAAACCGACCGCCACCTAAATTACGGCAATGAATCCGGCTGGCCGCTACAGGAACAATTCAACGCTTTCATTTTCGCCAAGACCAGGTAGGTGGCTGTCCGGGAATCAGGGTCGTTGCGAGGGTGTGAGAT
>JALZUX010000647.1 GCA_023301405.1 Granulosicoccaceae bacterium
AGCGCAGGCGCAATGACTAGCGTGAGCACCACACACATCCCCATCTTTACCCGCATGGGTACAGCCGCATCACCTATCACAGGGGCGACAAGCAACACCCCGCCAATACGAATAAACGCCCAGTAGAATTGATTAATTCCATTCAGTAACTGCTCAATATGAGCGTCAGTAAATTGCAGCATCAGCTACACCAGCACCGACGGAATGACTTCTTCGAATAAGCGTCGGGTATAGTCAATGAGCAGGTTTAATATCCATGGGCCGGTAACATAAAGCGCCAACACTAAAACCAGTAACTTGGGAATGAAGCTTAGGGTCATTTCGTTAATCTGTGTGGCCGCTTGAAAAAGCCCCACTAATAAGCCAACGGCCAACGCAGACAGTAACAACGGAGCTGCCACTGCAACAGTAACCACCAATGCATCCTGACCAATAGTGATCGCAGTTTCGGGAGTCATAAGCGAACTACTCGTTGAACACTACACATAGAAACTCTTCGCTAAAGTACCTAACACAAGTGCCCATCCATCCACCAACACAAACAGCATTAATTTAAATGGTAAGGATACAATTAGCGGCGATAACATCATCATGCCCATTGACATCAACACACTGGCAACGACAAGATCAATTATCAAAAACGGAATAAATACAATAAAACCAATTTGAAAAGCACTTTTAAGCTCACTGGTTACAAATGCCGGCACCAGAACCCTAAACGGCACGTCAGCAACACTTGCAACAGACTCAAGGCCCGATATCTCTAGAAACAACTCAAGATCACTTTCCCGCGTCTGATTCATCATAAATTCACTCAACGGCACAGAGGCATTTTGCAGCGCTACTTGCGGGGTTATTTTTTCTTCGGACCAGGGAACCACTGCTTCATCGTAAACGCGGGTAAATACCGGCTGCATCACAAACATAGTTAAGATGAGTGCAAGCCCAAGTAATATCTGCGACGAAGGAGTTTGCTGCGTGCCAAGCGCAGTTCTAAGTAACGCCAGTACAATGACGATACGCGCGAATGATGTCATCATTAAAATAAATGACGGTAGCAGCGTTAGCGCTGTCATGACCATCAGCACCTGAACACTAACGCTCCAGGTTGTCTCTCCCTGAGCGTCAGTAGATGCAGTCACAGCAGACAGCCCTGACTGCGCCAAAGCATTGCCCGGCGCAGACAGTAAAATAAGTAACAATAAGGCGGCCATGGCTATCACTTTTACTAGCGCACTTAATTGAAAACAGCCACTGGGCTGATAACTGCTACTGACGTCAGGCCGGAAGGTGCAGTTCATTTCACGCGGTCCAGCAGTTTTTCCATATGCGCCTTAAACGGCGCTGTGGGTTCCCCTTGATTCGTTACAATGATGGGTTTGTCAAACTCGCGGAGCTTGACTATCCCGGCCGGGCTAATGCCCAAGAGCATTTGCACGTCACCGGCTTCAACAACCACAAGTCGCTCACGCGTACCAACAGAAACACCGGTCAATACTTTTACAACACCTGAGGCTTTGTTATCACCACCTTGTATCTGACGGGCAATTCTAGCCAAAAGATAAAACACACCTAACACAACAGCCAGCGCTAATGCCATTTTCAGAAGGTACATGCCACCAATAGGGGTATACGAAACCCCTTCAGCACTGACTGTCCCACTGACCGACAAAATAGCCAGCGCCCATATGAGCATCAGTCGGTATGGCAGTACACATGAGAGTTTTTGGCTTAATAATTTCACTCGATCATGCCTACCATTAATCGAGCACTGACGCTAAGCATATTCAATCCACCTTCAAGGTAACACTGGATGCGGGGATTCTTTTTCAACTGACGTTCTTCAGTCGTTCTTGCTTACTAATAACGTCGGTAAGCCGGATACCGAATTTACCGTCAATCACTACCGCCTCACCATGTGCCACCAGCGTACCGTTGACCAGTACATCCAGTGGTTCATCAACCATTTTCTGTAGGTCAACAACAGACCCTGTTGTTAAGTCCATGAGCTCGGCGATTCGCATTCTTACACGCCCTATTTCCATTGATAAGGTCACTGGAATGTCGAGAACCAATTCTAGATTGCTTCCATTACCCACATCGCCATCGTTGGCGGGTTCACCAGTCGATTTGGGATCAAGACCACTGAGATCAGTAGAGTTCGCAGGCTGATTCATATTGAAGATTCTCCTTGTCCTATCCAACTGAGAAAACTGGCGGACACCTGCGACTTACTGGTGCCGATCAGAGCATTAAAAACGGGGGTATTGTCAATCATAAAAGTAGCAGTTTGCTGTTCGCCCAGAGGTATGAAATCACCCGTTTGCATTTTTAGCAGATGCTCTACAGTGACTCGCGTTTCGGCCAGCAAACCATGAACATCTACCTCACAGGTGGATATTTTTTCACTTAAATTGTGTTGCCAACGTACGTCTTCGCTGGTCTTACCAGGTTGGGACAATGCCGTTGAATGACGTATTAACAAAAATGCCTGCCAGGGCAGCACCACACTGAAGTGTGTTTCTGTTTCACCTATTTTCACCACACATCGAACTACGGCAACAATCGAAGACTCCGCCTCTATTACTAGTACTTCGCTGCGGCTTAATAAGCCGTTGCCAGTTTTAGATGCCGAAAATATCGGCTCCCAAACTTCATTCATAGAGGTTATAACGCAGTCATAAAATCGCGTTGCCAATCGCTTTTCTGTAGTTGAATATCCGCGGGTCGTTTCATCAGCACTCAACGATTTTCCACCAAAATACTTTTCGACAAACTTCAGTACTAAGTTTTGCTCAAAGCAAAGTAAAACGTTTGCGTGAATACCCGCCAACCGGCAATCGAAAATACACGCACGATCTTCAATGCCTTCAATACACTCCTGATATTTCTGCAGTGATGCCGACGCCAGACTTACCTCACAAGGTATATGCAGATCGCTATCAACCAAACGATTAACAGCGCTGGCGAAGTCCTTTCCACCGATTTCCAGCCGTGGAACCTGCTGTCCCAAACGATGTTGCGGATGAGAAAAATCATAGGCCGTTAACTGACCATCATCATCTTTCACATCAGATACATTCTCTACGGTAGCGTCAGCCTCAGTGCCATCGTCTAGCTCACTGTCTGGTGTATCCTCTGTACCGGCTTCGGAGTCAGGCTTATCTTCTGACTCAGTGCCGGTGTCACTCTTTTTTTCTGCACCAGCTTCTGATTCAGCACCGGCTTCACTTTCCGGTTTATCATCTGGTTCAGTCTCTGACTCATTTTCTGATTCATCTTCACTCATTTAAACAATGCCCCTATTGCATTACAAGACGAGTGAAGTACAAATCTTTCACTTCACCTTCAGGGTAATGTTTTTTAACTATTTCAGTGACGATTTCAGAGGCCATGGTTCGTAGCTTTTCTTTACCTTGGCCGTCAAACAATTCATCATTTGCGTGCTGACTAAACATCAATAATAAGTCATTACGCAATTCGGGATTATGCTTCTCTAACACCTCAAAAACACCTAGATCGTCTGTTGATACCGTTACATCTAACATAAGAAAATTTGTATCGGAGGGCTGAGTAAAGTTAATAATAAACTCCGGAGTCATCGGGTAATACAGTGTCTCCACCGGCATCGCTTCTTCTTCAACAGCAGCACCCATCTCTGGCTCTGCCGGCACTACTGTCTTTGAAACGATAAAACCACCCGCTGCGCCACCCAACAACGCCATAACACAGACGGCTGGCAACAATATTTTTGGATTCATTATGTATCCCTGCTATATCACGATTATGAACAATTTGACCTATAACAAATTAACCATTAACTGGTCTATTTATACCAATGAGTAATAGTTATTTTTTTGTGATCGGCTTCAAAATAGAATCATTGCGGGGGCAATATACAAGCCATAAATTCCGCTTCGATGGAAGTTAAATACGAGACACTTAATCCCGTAGTAGAAGCATAGTAGATATATAATAAGTGGCTTCTTTAACCGAAGATAACTTGGTAAAAACAGTTAAATATTACGATTAGTTTGTACAAGCATTTCTATCAGAAACCTGTCACTTAAAACATATAACGAATTTTAATGCATAGGTATTTGGTCGCTGTGCATTCTAATTTATTATGAAACTAATTTTAAAACGTCAGTGGGTTATAACGTTTAAACTACGAAGTGAATTTTGATCTTTACTATGAATATATTGATTACTTCCAGCGGCTACATTCACACCTTAAAATTATAA
>JALZUX010000648.1 GCA_023301405.1 Granulosicoccaceae bacterium
AGTACTGACGCGCCTATGCCATCGTTGACAACCTCACCGGCATAATCAATCATATTTGCTGTTTGGGTGTTGTAGACGATATTCGGGGCAAGATCCTCAAGCATTTTCATTGTGCCCAGGGTTTTGAGCAGTGACATCATGGCCTGATCGAATTCATACTGAGTAATGAGGCCAAAATCTTTTGCTGAGATATAGGCGCCTAGGGATGATCCGGTATCCCACATGGTGGTGGAGTGGTGGTTGTGTATCGAGTTAACAAATCCGGTAGTTGGATTAAAGTTGTTTTCGAAGTATTTCCAAGCAACTCTAGCAGTGTTGAGATCCGCATCACGCAGTGGTTCTTTTGAGCCTGCGCTTGTTGAACAAGCATGCAGTTGGTCACTATTCGTGTTTATCAGGTCACCGTCCAGCGCAGCGCTAAGCGCTGGCTCAGTAGCACTTGTTGGTGATTGGCTAGTGATCGCCAGAGTGTTTTTAGGGATGCTTTTGTTGGCAAAATAGTTTGCTGTGAAAATGATGCTGCCAGCTAGCAGTAGCGTTAGAAGTACTGCTTGAAGAGATGAGTTCGAAATTGAAGGCGTAGGGTGTGCTTTATTCTCTGGTTTGATGCTGTGTTCGGTCAGGTAGTCGGAATCATAGAGGAATTTTTCTCTGTCGCGTATGTGATCCAGTCGTTGTGCGTCCGGCTTTTTATATCTCATAGCACCGTCTTTTTTCAGGCCTGGAATAGTGGCACAGCGACCTGACAGTGTTTATTCCTTTGAAGGCAAAGTTCATAGTGGTGCTGTTAAGTTGGCGGAGTACGATTGACCAGGATTTTATGCTCAATCATCGGACCATCTCGGTCTGTTTGGAGCAAAGAAACCTGATATTTTGAAGACTTTTAGTGCGAAATTGAGTGTTCGTCGACTACTGAAACCACCTGCAACGTGAGGTCATTCATAATCATTGTTGATAAATTTAACTGGCAGTCCGTCTGTGCCGTTGTAGTGGAACTTGTCATTAGGGCAAGAATCTGCTGGCTGACAGGCTGTCAATGACCAAAGCAAAAATAGTGTCAACACTACATAATTTTTGGTGATTATCGTCTCAAACGGCTTGAGGCACTGATCGACAGATGGCATGGATTGAAAAAGCAGTCTCACAAAAACTATAAATATAGAGGCTTGGGTATGAAATGGGAACTGGAAGAGCAGGAAACGTACGTGGTTGTGCGGCCCACGCTTGCACGCTTGGATTCTGCAATTGCGCCGGAGTTTAGAGCCTTTGTTTCTGAGTTAAGCATTGAGCAGGGCAAGCAAATTTTGCTAGATCTGAGCAACGTAGAATTCATGGACAGCAGTGGTCTGGGTGCTGTGGTTGGATGTTACAAGCTGACCAGAAGTGTGGGCGGTCTGTCAGTGTGTAATGTGCAGCAACAGGTTAAGGATATTTTCCGGTTGACTCACATGGATAGAATTTTTGAAGTAAACAACAGCTTTGAGACCTGCGTGGAAAGACTGGCTGCTTAGCGATCAGTATAAATGTAAAGAGATTCCAATGAAGATCAGGCTAAGTATTGAGAGGGATTTAGCGCAAATCGAAAATGTTGGTGATTGCGTTAAGTGCCTTTTTGAACGTGATGACCAACCAGCAACGATACAGATGGATTTGATGCTGGCGGAATTGCTCACCAATATTATTAAGCACTCATCCCCAGGTAACAATGAATGGTGTGAATTTCCAGTGGGTGTGACAGTGGTGGTTGAAGATGATGTGATTACACTGTCTGTTAGCGAAGTCGGGAAGCCCATTAGTCACGACGTTGTGCGGCTATATACAGAGACTGAGGTTAACATGCCGTCTAATGATGGTGCGATGGTTGATTTGCCTGAGTCAGGTTGGGGTGTTCAGCTTATTAAGTCACTATGCGATGACATAAGCTATGAACGAGTTGGCGGATCGAACGTGTTCCGTCTATGCTTTGATCTCAACGCGTTGGCGGCGTAGTAAAAGGTTGCCTTGATGATTGACTATTTTTCCACGTTTGAGAGTCGTAAGCCACCCGCTCCACTGCAGACAAACCTATGGTTGCATTCAATAGGTCAGATCTTTCTGGTTACGGCGATTGTGACTGGTGGTTGGTATTTGTATTGGCGATGGACGGCTTCGTTAAATTTTGATGCGCTGTGGTTTGCACTACCACTGGTGGTAGCGGAAACGGGGGCTTACATTGGGCTAGTACTTTTTGTTTTCAATATATGGCACATCGAAGACGTGAAGCAGAGTCCGCCACCGAAGTGTATTACAGAATGTGTGATAGGCGGCGAGTCTCTGCCCAGGCCTATCTCTATCGATGTGTACTTTCCCACTTATGATGAAGACGAATCGTTAGTGCGGTTAAGCCTCTCAGATGCACTAAAAATCGAATACCCGCACGAAATAAATATTCGCATTCATGTGTTGGATGACGGTAATCGACCCGCGATGAAAGCACTGGCTCGGGAGATGGGTTGTAACTACATTACGAGGGAAGACAATATTGGTTTTAAGGCTGGAAATCTGCGCAATGCAATGGAGCAGACCAGTGGTGATTTTATTGTAATCTGTGATGCTGATACTCGCCCATTTCCCACTATTCTTGAGCACACATTGGGGTACTTTCGCGATCCGAATGTCGCATGGGTGCAAACACCGCAATGGTTTTTTGACCTGCCGGCCGGTGAGCCATTGCATGAAATTTTATTGCGTCGTGGCCGACTAGGTGCCCTGGTTGGTAAGGCCATTACCCGTGTTGTTGGTGAAATCAAAGTGGGTGAAGACCCTTTTGTAAATGATCCTCAAATGTTTTATGACGCGATTCAGCGTCGACGCAATTGGGCTAACGCCGCTTTTTGCTGTGGTGCCGGTTCTATTCACCGACGTGAAGCAACTATGCAGACTGCGCTCAGAAGTTACGGTTTAGGTGTCGTGAGGGACGCCAATCGTCGCGGTGCTTCAGTGCGATCCATAACTGGTGAAGTTGATTTTAATCCGAAGGTGATGCAGTACATCACATCTCAATCAATGCATGATACTGAATTTACTCCTTATAAATTTCATGTGTCAGAGGATATATATACATCTATTGAACTGCACTCAGATATGGGGCGTGAATGGAAGTCGATAATGCACCCGGAGGTAGAGTCAAAGATGTTGTCGCCACAGGATTTACATACCTGGACAACGCAACGATTTAAGTACGCAGCTGGCACACTAGACATTGCGTTGAATGATCGTTTCTTGTTTCGAGAAGGGTTCAGTATTCCGCAGCGCGTGATGTATGCCTCAACCGTTTGGTCTTATCTTGGTGCTTTGTGGAATGTTGTTTTCTTAAGCTCGCCAATCATCTATCTATTTACAGCAATAGCGCCGGTAACAGCTTTTTCTATTGATTTCTACAAGCATATATTCCCCTTTTTAGTAACCACAGAGCTAGGTATGCTGTTTGCGCTGTGGGGATTTTCTATGACGAAATCAAAGTATAGTTATCTAGCATTTTTCCCTGTAAATCTACGAGCATTGTGGACAGTAATGCGAGGGCAGAAAATTTGTTTTCCGGTCACTCCAAAGGTACGGCAGGACGGTGCGCATTTGCATTTGGTGTGGCCTCAAATATTAGTGATGTTGTTGACCATGGCTGGTGTAGTTTATGGCTGGAGTGCCTATCTAACAGGTTCGTTGCTATATGGTTTTGATGGTTTGTTTCTGAATACTTTTTGGGGGGCTGTGAATGTTATGGCAATGCTGGGCATAGTGAGTGCAGCGGTATGGAAGCCAGCGATGCAAACGTTTGATCTTGAGGAAGCGCTCGGTCCGGAATTAAGGCAAGCAGCATGAGCCTGAAAAGTAATCTAATCAAGGCGCGGGGCAGTTTGGTCTTTCTAGTGGGTCTGACAGTAGCTTTTGGTACGGTGTACTCCCTTGAGCGTGTGAATCCAGTAGCCGCCTCTAGAATAACTGCAGTGATCGATGTCAGTAGTGAATCAGAAATTCCTGTGGTTAAAAGGCGGATTTTGACTAATGATGAAATTCAGTATGCGACTATTGCGTGGCAATATTTTGTAAAAAATACAGCTCCAGAGACCGGGCTTGTTAACTCAGTGAGCCAGTTTCCGGCGGCCACGCTATGGGATACTTCTTCGTACTTGTTGGGTTTGATTTCAGCGTACAAACTTGATGTTGTAGGAAAACATGAGTTTAGTCAGCGGGTGGGGCAGTTGCTAGATACCCTTGCGACTATGCCGCTGTTTGATGGTCAATTACCCAATAAATCTTACAATACTAGTAACGCCGCAATGGTGACTTACAATAATGATCCAACCACTCGCGGTATTGGTTGGTCGGCTATTGATATAGGGCGAATTCTTGTGCCGTTTAATGTGCTGGTTTGGCACTACCCGGAATATACTCATGATGTAAATCGTGTGCTATCCAACTGGAATTTGGCGTTAATTGTTCGCGATGCTGAGATGATTGGTGCTGCAGTTGATTCTAATAACCAAACTCAATACTTGCAGGAAGGACGCCTGGGTTACGAGGAATACGCCGCCAAATCTCTAATGCTCTCTGGTATGGACTTATCGCAAGCGGTAGATTACCGATCGAACTTTGAATACGTGAGCATCAATGGTGTGGCGGTGGGTACAGATTTGCGTACTCCTGAGAAATTTGATGCGCTTAATGCCGTGGTTTCAGAGCCCTATGTTCTCGATGGCTTGGAGTATGGATGGGATCGTTACTCAAGGTCTTTGGCTTATGGTGTTTACCGTGCTCAAAAGGCGCGCTACGATAAGACGGGGGTTCTGACGGCGGTCAGTGAAGATAACATTGATGAAGCGCCGTACTTTGTCTATAACACGGTATTTGCGAATGGTAAGGCATGGAATGCAGTCGCAGAAGACGGTACTGATGCCTCCGAATTCAGAAGCGTGAGTACTAAAACAGTATTCGGTCTTCATGCGTTGTATCGCACTGACTACACCCGGCTTTTGGTCAATACTGTAAAAGCGAGCTTTGATCCTGAGGAAGGCTGGTACTCCGGTATCTACGAAGCGTCGGGTAAGACCAATAAGGCTCTGACCGCTAATACCAATGGTATTATATTGGAATCATTGCATTATATTCAGTTTGGGCCATTGCTGAGTCGTGGGCGCTCAGCTCAGGTTGCGATGGTTGAAGAGTAGGTGTCGCTAGCTTTCGGGTTTTGTTGGATAGATATCGAATTCATTTGAACCTTGTAATACGTAATGGCTGCTGGGAAGACACGTTCGATTCTAGTGGTTGGTGAAATCGCCAATTCTTTTTTAACAGGTGAACAGGAGCTTGTCTCGCCAGAGAAATAGAAAGCGGCGAATATAGCCAACTCTTTGCTAGGGGAGAGTGGTATAAACTTCCGCACCAAAGTGAATCAAACGGAAAGCAATAGTGACTAAAATAATCGATGGTAAGTCTTTTGCGGAAAATCTTCGTGCCGATTTGGCGAAAAAAGTAGCAGCACTCAAAGAGCGCGATGGAATCGTTCCAGGACTGGCCGTAGTGCTGGTAGGAGAGGATCCGGCTAGCCAGGTGTATGTTCGCAATAAAGGCAAGCAAACCAAAGAAGTGGGCATGCACAGTTTTGAACACAAGTTGCCGGATACTGCCACTCAGGATGAACTGATGGCGATAGTCGACAAACTGAATGCCGATGACTCGGTGCACGGGATTCTGGTGCAACTGCCACTGCCAAAGCAAATTGAAGAAAATGCAGTAATTAATCGCATTAACCCTGATAAAGATGTGGATGGTTTTCATCTAAATAACGTTGGCCGGTTAGCGATCGGCGATAACGGAATTGTGCCGTGCACTCCGTTGGGTTGTCTGATGATGATCAAAGAACAGTTGGGTGACTTGTCGGGTAAACATGCTGTCGTCGTCGGGCGGTCTAATATAGTCGGCAAGCCGATTGCCAATTTGCTGCTGCAGGAAAATTGCACAGTGGTGATCACCCATTCCCGGACTACAAACCTTGAAGA
>JALZUX010000649.1 GCA_023301405.1 Granulosicoccaceae bacterium
AGTGCTGGTTTATGGATGGGCACTAGCTAACTATAGGTACCTGTCTATATGACTGATGCGCAAGCCGCTGACATGTCGATCCAGTTTATAGGCCGCCTTTTCTCATACTGGCTACACATTAAGCGCGAGTAATTAGAGCTCCGATACGCGAGTTGCGATTGACTGCGAAGCCCTTGGTACTTTTTTCAGTTGATATTAATGCCAATCAACTCGACGTCAAAGATCAGCGTAGAGCCGGGTTTAATTTTACCTGCAGAGCGATTCCCGTACGCTAAATTGCTAGGGATAAAAAATCGCGTCTTTTCGCCTTCAACCATCAACTGTAAGCCTTCTGTCCAGCCGGCGATCACTTGGCCCAGGCCGAATGAAATTGGCTCGCCTCGGTCAACAGAACTGTCAAATACGGTGCCGTCAATCATAGTGCCGTGATAGTGGACGTTGACCCGATCAGTGGCGATAGGGTGGGTGCTGCCAGTGCCTGCTTGTAGTACTTGATACTGCAACCCTGAGGCGGTGCTTTGTACGCCATCGACTTGGCTGTTTTGCTCTAGAAAGGCCTGGCCCAGTTCGATGTTTTCTTTTGCCTTGCCGCTGTTCAAAAACTGGTTGGCAACATATAGAATGGCGCCTACAGCAAGTATAATAAGAACAAATTTCATAGTGGGTATATCCTGGTCGTATTTCAGCCGTCAAGGGTACCTAATTATAGGCAGGTTGGTGAAGTTGATTCGCTATTCAACAGCTGTGTTGGTACGGTAGAAAACATCGCCGCTGGAGGCGTATTTGTATTCCCGAAATAACGATTATACGATAATCTCTAAATGACGCGGTGGGCTGTTGAGGCGACAAGTGTTAGCTTAGGGCACCAGTTTTTGAATGAAGTACGATCGTTACTTTTTCGTAGAGGGGGGGATCTATTCACACCCACCACATGACCAGGCAGCATTTGATGGTTCGCGAAAAGCACAAATAAAGTGGACATGCGTTAGGCGTATCCACCCTGCAAGGGCCCTGTTTGTGTTAGATTTTCGGGCTTTGGCGTATGCGTGGGGTTTCGATCACCATTTGTTGAATGCGGCGGTAAATAATCAAATTGAGTGCTAGTCATAAAATGAAATCAACAACAACTGTGCTGGTAACGGGGGCCACCAGCGGCATAGGGCAGGCAATCGCGAAGGGTTTTGCCCGGGCGGGTGAGCAAGTGCTTGCGGTTGGCATCGGAGCATTGTCAGACTCTGATGAAAATGTTCAATACGCCAGCCTTGATGTTCAAGATAACGATGCGGTGCGCACTGTGGTGGCAGCCCATCCCCAATTGCGCGTTGTGGTAAATTGTGCGGGAATAATTCAGCGCGGTGCTGAACATGACCCCGAGGTATTTCAACGCGTTGTTGATATCAATCTTACCGGTACCATGCGTGTCTGTACCGCCGCCCGGGCCGCGCTTGCTGTTAACAATGGCGCTATCATTAACATAGCCTCAATGCTTAGCTATTTCGGGGGAGGGCTGGTGCCCGGCTACGCTTCATCAAAAGGTGGTATTGCGCAACTCACTAAATCACTGGCTATCGCCTATGCTGCTGATGGTATTCGGGTAAATGCACTGGCACCCGGGTGGATAGCCACTGCACTTACGCAGAATCTACAAGACGACCAAGTGCGCTCCCGTGCTGTGCTTGATCGCACGCCACTGGGCCGTTGGGGTACTCCGCAAGATTTGATAGGACCTGCACTGTTTTTAGCAAGCGCAGACGCCGGTTTTATTACCGGCAGCATACTTAATGTCGACGGCGGCTATGCCGCAATGTAACTCCCAACGGAACATCAAATGCCAATAGAAACTAAAGATGACAACGAGCGCATGGCCTATCAACTGCCGATGCCACCAGACGCGCTGCCAGAAATTGTTGTTCCAGATGCATTGTCTGAGAATGACGATCGTATGTGGGTACAGCAGACCGAACATGTATTCTTCCGGCCGCTGTGCCTCAACGTATCGCAAGGGTATTGGATGAACCTGTTGAAGGTCACCAAGTCCGGTGTGCTGTCACGGCACCGTCATCCTAATGCTGTGCACGGCTTTGTACTGAAAGGTCGGTGGCACTATTTAGAGCATGACTGGGTGGCGACCCAAGGCAGCTATGTGTTTGAGCCTCCCGGTGAAACCCACACTCTGGTAGTTCCTGACGATGTTGATGAAATGATCACATACTTCCAGGTAAACGGCGTTATGTACTACGTTGACCCTTATGGCAAGCATATGGGCTATGAAGATGTGTTCACCAAAATTGAAATGTGTCGGGCGCACTTTGAGAAGGTAGGCTTAGGCGCGGCGTATGTTGATCAGTTTATTCGCTAACAGTCCGATCGCTAGGGAGTTGGTTTGTGACTGTGCATATCGACTGCGGTTATGAACGCTATTTTTTCGTAGAGTGGATAAGCCAAGCTGCATCCACCACGTGGCTAAGCAGTACTTCTTGATTAGTGAAAAGCAAAAAAACGGTGGATGTGCCCTTAGGCTTATCCGCCTTTCATCTACCGCGCTTATCTTACACATAGTAAGTTCAGTTGCTGAACCGCCTGAATAATTTGGTTTTGCCGAACATGGTTTCCAGCTTTTCAATACGTTGCTTGCTGTTTTTCCAGTCTTTTTCTTGAATGCTGGCAATCAGTGCTTCGACGATAATCATTATGGCAACGTTTGAATCCCATGGTGATGGAACCTCAACTAATGCATCAAACTGATGTTGCGCTATGTCACTGATGGGTGAACCCCATTGGTCGGTGAATAGCACTACCGAAGCACCTTGATCATCGGCTAGTTTTGCCAGTTTGGCTAAGTCAGTTTCATAGCGACGAATATCAAAAATCAATACAACGCTATTGTTGTTCATGTCCACGACATGTTGCGGCCATATATTGGCCGATGTACCCAGGTGAGTGACATTGGGTCTGGTTATTTGCAGGTGATTGAATAGATAGTCTGCAATAGGGCTGGTAATTCTACCGCCGGTTAGGTAGATGTCTTTCTTTGGATTCGACAGCATCGTTGCTACCGCGTCGAATGTATCGTGATTTAGCCTTGCCAGGGTGTTGCGAATATTATCTGCTACCACATCGGCGAATTGATTGGCGAAATGGCGATTGCCCGCAGCGTGACGTAGTGCGTCGTGTTTTTTGATCGGGTCTTCGAGGGTGGCATAGACTTCGGCTCGCATGGCTTTTTGCAAATCGCTGAAGCCTTCGAATCCTAATTTTCTTGCAGCTCTTATAACTGTCGGGGTCGACACGCCAGCGGTCTTGGCTATCTCGGTAATAGATGCGATGCCTGAAAGCGGATAGTTTGACAACAGGGTACTCGCCAATTGTTTTTCAGCGCGAGTCAATGATGACATATGCTGTATTAACAGGCTTTTGACAGTTTCACTGCTTTGCTTTTTAGCTGTTTTTTTCACCGCCACCTATACGCCAGTCAGCTTGGAGAATTTAAAAAAATTGCCTTTGTATCCAGTTTGACAGATGTGCTGGGATTGTACAATAATGTACAACACTGTATTGGAGGAGCGTTTAAATAACCGTGGGGAATTGTAACAAGCCTACTGTGCAGTTAACGCGTAGCGACAGCCGCGGGCCCATTGTGTTCGTCTGCGAGCATGCGTCCAATAATATACCACCTCAGTATGAAAGCCTTGGCTTAAGCCAGACTGTCATCGACTCTCATGCCGGTTGGGATATCGGCGCGTTAGAGTTAAGCGAGATTTTGAGCGAGCGATTCGACTCACCGCTAATCACATCTACGGTGTCCAGATTAGTTTATGATTGTAACCGCGCCCCTGATTCAACAAGTGCGATGGTAATCAACACTGAAGCCGGTGATGTTCCCGGCAACCACAATTTATCGACCGGGCAGCGTCAGCAACGTGTTGATTCAATTTACCACCCGTTTACCGATCAACTGTCCAGCTTACTTGATCAACGACAGTCGCAGGGTATAGAAACGGTGGTTGTTACCATGCACAGTTTTACACCGACTTTTCATGGCCAACCGCGTGAAGTGGAAATAGGAATTTTGCACGATAGCGACAG
>JALZUX010000650.1 GCA_023301405.1 Granulosicoccaceae bacterium
GACTGACATGTCAACAACCACATCAGTGCCGGTATTTCAGGAATATCAGACTGGCAGTAGAACACCGCTTTGTCAGTATCTAAACCTAAGGCAATCCAGCTTGCGGCAATTTCTAACCTCGACTGCTGCACTGCCTTTGGATCTTTACTTTTAATCAGCGCGTGTAGATCAGCAAGAAAATAGAAATTTTCTGTGTCTGGTCTCTGGCTGGCCTCAATCGCTGGTCGAATTGCACCGGCGTAGTTTCCGAGGTGTGGAGTGCCGGTGGTCGTGATACCGGTCAAATAAACCTGTTTCATCCAGGCGAGCTTCTCTTGTAGGGGAGTGGTGTATTACTACCTCAACATATTACCAGCAGTTCACAAAATTATCGTTAAAAGACAAGATTCTATGGCCAACTATTATTACAGATTCTACATAACCTGCCGCTACCACAAAAAGGATGAGTAAGTTTGAATTAATTGACGCCGTTTCACTTTTGAACTAAAAACATGGTCAATAGTTACCGAACTTACTCTGCGTGCCGCTATCTCAGACAGGGCCGCATGTGTGCCAACTTTGTTAAATTACATTGAGCATACCAACTCTGCATGTTCTCCTATCGATTCAGCGCATACAATCGGTAGGGACAACGGAATCCTCAATGAGACTGTGAAGTTTCGCTACTAAGAGAACCAAGGCAATTAAATCAGCCTGAATGGAATGAACAAAACAAACCCAACCAGAGCAAGGCCGGCAAAACAACCAAAGGTCGCGATCATACACGATTGGCTTCCCGTGGTGGGTGGTGCTGAGCGGGTGCTAGAACAACTGATTAATCTGTATCCCGATGCAGAGATATTCACGCTGTTCGATTTCCTGTCTCGTGAAGACGCCCCGTTCCTGAAGGGCAAGACGGTGCACAAGAGCCTATTGCAAAAATTCCCTTTCTCAAAGCGTTTTTACCGAAACCTTTTACCGTTGTTTCCATTTGCCATTGAGCAGTTTGACCTCAGTCGTTTCGACCTGATCCTCTCTTCCAGTGCGGCCGTCGCCAAGGGAATTATCACTTCCCCTAACCAGTTGCACGTGTGTTACTGCCATTCGCCAATGCGCTACGCATGGGATTTGCAACAGCAGTATTTACAACAAACAGGACTTAACAAAGGCATCCGGTCGATATTTGTCCGCTACGTACTCTATAAATTACGTATTTGGGACGTAGTATCATCTAATCGCGTAGATTCTTTCATTGCTAATTCAGGCTATATCCGCAATCGAATCAGCAAAACCTACCGGCGTGACGCCAAAGTTATCTATCCTCCGGTGGATATCCAGCGTTTTACGGTGTGTACACAAAAAGAAGATTTCTATGTCACCGCGTCAAGGCAAGTACCTTACAAACGCATTGACCTCATTGTTAAAGCTTTTCGACAGATGCCAGACAAGAGGCTAGTGGTAATTGGCGATGGACCAGAATATAAAAAAATCAAGGCTCTCGCCGGGGACAACGTAGAAATATTAGGATATCAAGGCGACGACGTACTCCTTGACCACTTGCGTAGAGCAAAAGCCTTTATTTTTGCGGCTCAAGAAGATTTCGGGATTATTCCCGTCGAAGCGCAAGCTTGTGGTACACCGGTTATTGCTTTCGGGCGTGGGGGCGCGTGTGAAACTGTATTAGATAAAATCACAGGTTTACTTTTCGACGAGCAAACGGAAGCCTCTCTGATTGACGCAGTGGCACGGTTTGAGCGGTTACAAAACGACTTCAGAGCTGATGTTATCCGCCAGCACGCAACTGAATTCTCAACGGAGCGTTTTTGCATGGAAATGTCCAGACACATACAGAAAGAGCTAAAGATGCGAGCTAAATCAACGATACAACCGAGAAACCCTGATGATATCGAGAATGTACGGAAATTTTCTCGCTAAATAATGCACACTTAGGAACTTGAGCTGCCAGTCGGCGGCATCTTCCACCCTGCTGTTTCATCCCTGGTAGTTAGTGCTACCGACACGATGATCACCCCTAAGCGAGACTAGTACAATTCTTAAGGCACTTGGCGCAACCTTCAGCGGTGCACTCATTACGTTGGTGTGCCACTTTTTCACCTTAATGTTTCTTGCCAGAATGCTGGACAGAGAAACAATGGGCTTGTATTTTATCGCCTTGATGGTTACTTTTTTGCTGAAATTACTCAGCGATCTGGGCGTCGATCTAGCATTCGTTAAACAGTACCCAGAGGAAACAGATCAAGGTAAAAGTAATCTACTGCGTACTGTATTTTTTATCAGGCTGCTGTCATGCACTGTGGTGACCCTTCTCTACAAGACGGTCGAAGCCAGCGGCGCCATATCCTTCATCAATTTGATTTCTGACTTCACCTTTTTGACGCTGGCATTGTTTTGGATGCACAGTTTCCGCGAACTACTGCTTCGACTACTTCAGGCAACACAACAATTTAACATTTATGCCGGCACTCAAGTCCTGGCAGCGACATTAAAAGCACTATTGGTTCTTGGTTTGCTCCTCCTGAGCAACGTTGGTGTTAAACATGTCCTTGTCATTGAAACCATCGCGTTTCTTGCTTCAATTCTATTCGCTGCCTACAGAATAAAAGACACTCTGCTTGCAGCCCTTAATGCAAAGCTAGGTGGCGGGAAGGCCATTATTCAATTCGGCTACCCTCTGTATCTGAACGCCCTTTTAAATCTAGGTAATGAGCGTGTTTCGCAATATATTGTCGCCGGCTTTGGCGGTCCGCTTTCAATGGCTTTTTTTGGTATTGCGGAAAGGCTAGCCGATGCAGGCAGCCGATTATTTGAATCATTTGTAAACGTATATTACCCCACCCAAACACGTTATTTCGCAGAAAAAAATACCGACCAAGCTAAACAGTTTGCCAATCGCTCCATGATGTGGATTGCATTTATCATCACCTCTGGAATTGTATCTTTTACCATATTACGTGAACCTGTAATATTGATATTCTTCACAGAGAAGTACCTCAGCGTCACTAATGCCGCAGCAATGTTCTTTGGCGTACTATTACTACGATCAATGCAAACTCTTATGGGGTATTTCGGGGTTGCAGCAGGCGAGAAGTTTCTACCTGTAAAAGTGAGCCTGGTATCAAGTGTTGTCAATGTCGCGCTTTGTTACCTTCTTTTTAAAATATACGGATATCAAGGTGCTATCGCAGCCTTGGTACTCACCCAACTATTAATGAATGTACTTTATTTTGTGTGGCTCAGAAAAAGCGGGTACGAATTACATATCAAGCCCATAGTAATCTTATGCACACTTTGTGTAGCCGCCATTACGGTAGTTTATCTGCTGACCGAGCACTTAGCATTAAGTACACTGGTATTGCCTGCTTTCATATTGGCATGCATGGCGCTACTACCCGGGTTGAGAAATGACACAACCAAAGCATTGACAAAAGTCTGCACTACTATAACTAGTCGCATGCAAGCCAAAAACATCAGAAACGCATAATCGATTGTAGATGACATGAAAATACTTCTCCTAGCTCCAAACCTGCCATACCCCCTCAACAACGGGGGACTGATCCGCGTCCATCACTTGCTGATTAACCTGGCATCACGCTACGAAGTAACGCTCCTGTGCCCGGAACCTCAGGACGAGGCCCAGAAAGCCGGCATAAAAATTATTGAGTCTCACGGTATTGAGGTGCACACCACTCCAAAGGCCAGAAGCCAACAAATGGAGAATAAACGCTACTATCAACTGCTTTCTCTTTTTACAAATAAAACTTATCAGTATTACCAGTTCTATTCAAAACACATGCAGGCTGCGATCGATGCTCGACTGGCAACCAACACCTTCGATCTAATGATTGTTGAATTCTCACAGATGGGGTACTACCGCATCCCGTCAGATATCCCTACTTATCTTGATCAACATAATGTTGAATACGAAATCATGAAGCGCACCTACGAGACTGAGCAAAGTCCTTTGCGCAAAATGCTGGCTAAGTCAGAATGGAAAAAGTTTCAAAAACAAGAAATCAGCAATTGTGAAAAATTCACTGCATGCTTAACAACTTCGGTGCGTGACGCTGAAATACTTCAGACCGAATCTCCAAATATAAAGTGCCATGTTGTACCCAACGGAGTTGATAGCGATTTTTTCAACCCACGAGATACATTGGTTGATCCAAACATCATTCTATTCACCGGCACCATTAGTTACTACCCCAACACCGAAGGAGTGCTGTGGTTTTGCAAGAATATATGGCCACTGATTAAACAGAAAAAACCAGAGGCCATTTTTTGTATCGCGGGAAAAGGCCCTACGCGGGAAATAGAACAACTCGCAGAAGTAGACAAGCAAATTGTTGTTACGGGCGCTGTCGATGACATGCGCGACTACTACGAAAAAGCAGCGGTAGTTGTGGTACCACTCAGAGTTGGCGGCGGTACAAGGCTTAAAATACTCGAAGGCATGGCGATGAAAAAAGCCATTATCTCCACTACCCTGGGAGCCGAGGGTATCGATCACACAGACGGCAAAGATATTCTTCTAAGAGACACGCCCGAAGATTTCACCGAAGCTGTTGTCAATACTATGGACGACGTAGAGCTACGCTTAAATCTTGAACGTGAAGGCCGCAATCTAATTGAAGCGAAATACGACTGGAAAGCAGTCACGGCAAAGCTTTGCGACGTATTTGAAACAGTGGTGAAGAAAACCAAAGCAGCAGCCTGAAAATACGGCCGTGTATTCGGCACAATTAACCTGTCCGGTCGTATTGCCTCACTAAGAATGTTACCAAGGCGTAGCCGTTGCCTCATATAACCTGCTACCCGTCGAATTGGCTGATGGGGGCATGGTTTGTCGAGGAATCTAACAATGGCAACAAGACAAGAGTTAATATCGACTGTAGGCAGACGCTATCCAGAGGCGCCCGGGGGCAACGAGGCGATATTCTTGACGAATTCACCAAGATCACCGGATATCATCGAAAACATGCCATTCGCGTTCTCTCTAAGGCCAGCCCACCGCCAGAGAATGCGAGGAAAACAGACCGCGCATCTATGATGACGTCGTCATAGATGTCTTAATACTTCTCTGGGAAGCTTCTGATAGGCTGTGTGGAAAGCGACTAAAAGCCCTGATTCCCTCTCTACTCGAAGCAATGGAGCGGCATGGGCACCTCGATCTCGACGCGTGTGTCAAAGACAAACTTCTAACAATGAGTGCGCGAGTATCGATCGAGCCCTGGAGCCTACTCGCTCAAAGGTCAGCGCTTTCGGAAAACGTCGTCAAGGATCTGGAAATACCTTCAAGCGCCAAATCCCCGTACGCACATTTTCAGATTGAAACGACCCATCACTAGGCTTTATGGAAGTTGATTTAGTTGAGCATTGCGGTGGCGTAAAACAGGACAGAAACTTTGTTCATTCACTGGTCATGACAGATATTGCGAGTGGTTGGACTGAGTGTTTATCGATGCAAGTTCGCAATCAGCTTCTGGTAGTTGAAGGTATTGCACCAGCCCAATCTGTTTTGCCATTCAGCATAGTAAGCATTGATACCGACAACGGCAGTGAGTTCATCAACGAGGTTGTTTTTGCCTATTGCAGAGGAATGGGCTACGAACAGACTAGATCGCGTGCGTATCGAAAAAATGATCAGGCATGGGTTGAACAAAAGAATGGTTCCATCGTGCGTAGGATGGTGGGTTATAACAAGCTTACTGGATCTGAAGCATGCCAGGCACTTCATCAGGCAGGGTGCGCACGTACAAAAGAAATATCATCTTCCACAAACACCTTGTGAAAGGCTGTTAGCTCGAGCGGATGTGGAGGATCAATCGAAGGAG
>JALZUX010000651.1 GCA_023301405.1 Granulosicoccaceae bacterium
TACCGCACCCCGAGCAAGTGTGTCTGACTGTTTTCACTTGGCCTGCGTATTAAGGTCCGATCATTGCCCTGTTATTCTTGATATGTTTTAAACATGTTACGTTCTTGCGGCATCAGGCAACCCGCCTGCTCAAGTAAGCATCGACACCTTTTTTAACTCGAAATAAGTTCCAATGCCTTCAAAAATCAGTACAATACGCTCCATCAGGTCATCTCGGCAATCTACTCAGTCAAAGCGAACTTCACCATGCTAATTTGTATATTTACCGCTTTCCTGTTTTTTGTTGTGCGCCTGCCAGCTCATGATCAGAACAGTATCCAGACTCTCAGCCCGATTGCAGAGCCAGTACAGCAAGCAGTCCACACAGGCACCGTAAAGCAACAACAGGTTCTGCAATTTAACGCAAGCACCGAAGAACGCCAAGCTGCTTAAGCAACTCTACCGTCACGATATTACTGAGCCATTACACAACGCAACTATGATGGATCAGACACAACGCTGACTCGCAGTCTCATAGGCAACCCGCTGCGAAGGCTCGGTAAATCCAATGAGCTCAATTTCATTGAGCAACTGCCCAACCAACTCTTTACGGCCTGTCTTGAAAGCAGAGTCCACAAGAATCTGAAAAAACACATCTTGCTGAGCGTGACTGCCCCCCATTTGCCAAAACAAATGGCGGGCAGGCATCATTGATTCAACAGCACCATTGTAGTCACCCCGCCGATGCAATATTACCCCACGCGCTGCCGGCACTGCCGCCTCCCCAAACCGGGACGCCAATGCGTGATCAGCTCGGTCAGCACTGAATGCACTCATCTGCTGAAGCAAACTGTTGCAGTCGTCAAACTGACCAACGGCGGCAAGTATTATGGCAAAGTGCGCGCTAGTGAACGGGCTTGTCATGTCAGCCATACGCGGCACCACTAACTCGGCCATCTCCGCCCAACGACCACCCACATCGACCCCTGCTTGCTCTAGTCGCCACAGCATCGATGCGCCGTTTTGCAGATCTATATATAAGTCAGGCACGGCTTGAACCAGCACCTCCTCGTGATTGCGAATCCAGCGATCATAGCCGTCCAACACGCTATCAAACTCTTTACGCTCAAGGTGAAACAAACACTGATGCCACCACAGGTGAAACTTCATCTGGTTTGTTTCCTGCCAATTACCTTGCAAGCCCTGCAACCAATCAACCCCTTCACTATGCCGCCCCTGCATTAACAATACATGCGCTACGGCGTGAGCCCCCCAGACATTGTCCTGGTCCAAGGCAACCGCTTCACGCCCCGCTGATTCTGCTGCGGCGTAATCCCCGGCCTCTTCCAGATCAAAAGCGCGAACACTTAAAAAATCAGAGTAACCCGGCACTTGCTGATTCCAGCTACCGGCGACGGCATCTGACAATTGCTTGGCTTTGGCCATACCACCCAACCAGAATAACTCCCCTTGAGCCATCACCAACGCCAACAAGTCAGTCGGGCTTTCGCGCAGAATATCTTCATAACAAGACACCATCCCGAACAAATCACCAGTTACTGCTTTTTCCAGGGCTGCTACATACAACGCCTCCCGTTTAGAAACAGGGCTGGCAGCTTCACGAGCCAACGTCAGTGTTGCAGACATCTGATCACGCAATGAGTGATTTCGGGCACCGTGCAGCATCAAACCAAACACCGCTTGCGAAAAGGCACAAGTAGAATCAGCTGCCAGGGATTCTTGCAGGCGCGGGACGACATCAATTTTTCTACGGACAAATTTCTCAATCGCGTCACTACAAGCCGTAGCGGCTAATTGATTGTCGCTACTTATTGAATGACCCCTGACATCAGTAAACACAATATCTTCCTTCAATTTCAATTGCTGACTAAAAACCAACCGCAATCCGGCCACGCTCTACACTTTAATTGTAGGCTGTAGCAACCTGCGCTGGCCGCCACCTTCCCTGCCGGAACCTATACCAAACTCCAACCACGTTACTAAAAATAGCCAGCAGCATCGCCGACCAAACCAGCAACAAGTTTGCATCGAAAAAAGTGCTTATCACCCACAGCAACGGAAACTCAATGCAAAGATAAGCCATCACAGCAACGACCAATATCGGTTGATTACAACCCGCCCCTTCGAATGGACCATTGTAGACAAAATATATACTGGATAACACGACAACCAAACACATAAATTGCAGGTAGGTGGCGCCAGTGGCTATCGCCACCGGGTTAGTGGTAAATAACGCTATGGCTGAATCCGCCAACAACAATACCGGCGCGTATAACAGCAACACCGCTAACGCTACACGAAAAGCAAACGCCGACGTTTCTCGCTGCACCACTTCAACTCTGCCCAGGCCAATATATCGCCCGGCAGCCACAGCCGTCCCCAAAGCAATACCAAAAGTCCCCATCACATAGAACGAAAATATTCGGATGCCGATGGCAAAACCATCACTGACCTCCACCGGGTGCCGGGCCACCATTCCAGTAATCAAGGCACGCTCCAGATTAGTCAACAACATCACACCGGCGATCGGCAATCCTATAACGATAAAATCACGGTATAAAGCAGGTTCCCAACGAAGGCATGCAAACGAAATCTTCAGACCATTTTTGTTAAACACCACCAATCCTATTGCAACCGCAGCCGTTGTTAGTTCGGTAAACACCGTGGCCGTAGCCGCACCTGAAATGCCCCAACCGCTAAAACCAAACCCGCCAAAAACAAACAACGGTGTCAGCGCAGCATTGATCACCAACGCGGCAATCGCGATGACCGCCGTTTTCTTTTCATCGCCGATAATTCTCAGCACCGTCATGCCAGTCGCCATCACCGGCACTATGATCAATGACAGCCAAATTATTTTACTGTACTGCAAAGCCAGCAACTGCACGCTTGCCTCAGCGGTGTACCAACTCACCACCGGCTTGATAATCAACAAAAACACCACAGCCATCGCCGCACCAAATACAAACTTCAAGCACACTGCCTGCACAATCAATTCACTGCTGCGTTTTTTATCTCCTGTCCCGACTGACTGAGACAACAACGCCACACTACTCACACCGATCACCTCATTCAACGTTAAGATAATAAGGAAGATCGCTGACACAATGGCAATCGCCGTAGGCGCGCCGGCACCAAGCCTGGACACCCAGAAGATATCAATCAGTTGTGATGAATAAGCAATGGCATAACTGATTGCAGAGAACGCAGAAATCCTTGCAGCCAGTCGTTGAAATTCAGTAAAAACCATCCCCCGAATATATCAGATGACATCACAGTCAGTTGGCTCGCTTCCCTTTTTGCTAAGGCAGTTCAGGTCCTAGCTTGCATAATTTCTGCTGA
>JALZUX010000652.1 GCA_023301405.1 Granulosicoccaceae bacterium
GCTGAAGAAGCGATGACCGAGTTGCTGTCAGTTGATTTTCAGGTGGGTCGGACTGGTGCGTTGACGCCGGTGGCTCGGCTGGAGCCGGTGTTTGTTGGCGGAGCTATGGTGAGCAATGCCACATTGCATAATATGGATGAAGTTGCCCGTAAGGGAGTTATGGTTGGGGATACTGTCATTGTGCGCCGTGCGGGAGATGTTATTCCTGAAGTGGTATCGGCGGTCGAGTCTAAAAGACCAGCGACTGCCACTGCCATCGTACTTCCCGATAAGTGTCCGGTGTGTGATTCATTTGTTGTGATTAGCACTGATGTTGCGGTAGCTAAATGTTCGGGTGGGTTTGTATGTACTGCCCAGAGGCGAGAGGCGCTGAAACATTTTGTCTCCCGGCGTGCGATGAATATTGACGGGCTTGGTGAAAAAGTAATTGACCAGCTGTTGAGTCGTGATTTAGTTAATAGGCCCAGTGATCTTTATCAGTTAACTAAAGACCAGCTGCTCGAGCTTGATTTAATCGCTGAAAAGTCTGCAGACAACCTCTTGGCGGCAATAGAGCAAAGCAAAAAAACAAGTCTAGGAAAGTTTTTGTATGCGCTTGGTATTCCCGAAGTAGGGGTGACAACAGCTGGACAGCTGGCCAATCACTTTGGTGAGCTAGAGCGGCTGATGGCAGCGCCCGTTGATTACTTTGTGCCGATTGGCATAGAAGGTATTGGTAAAACGCGTGCGCAGGCGGTTGTAAAGATATTACAAGAAGAGTCACTACCCGATGGCGACGAGTTGCGGCAGTGGTTGCTTGATGTCATTCCACGAGCCAAGCCCGTCGAAGTGGATAGCTTGTTACAAAGGTATCCCGAATCGTCGGCCTTAAAAAAAATAGGCGTTAACGATATACAGTCGAAAGGTGATTCCAGAGTCGAAGGTGTTGGTCAGACAATGGCTGAGCTGATCGTTGCATTTTTTAAACGCCAAGACAATGTCGAAGAAATACAGCGCTTGCGCGACGTTGGGATTGAGTGGCCCGAAGGTAAGCCGGCGGCTGAAAAGGCCGGACCCATTCAGGGTGCTTTAGCGGGAAACACTTATGTGATAACCGGAAAGTTCGATAGCCACAGTCGCGACGAGATAGCTGCTATCTTAATCGCCCGGGGTGCCAAGGTCACAGGCTCGGTGTCGAAAAAAACAACCGCTCTAATTTGTGGTGAAGCAGCCGGCTCCAAATTAACTAAGGCAGAGACATTGGGTATTGAGATTATCGATGAAGCTGGACTGAGCGCCCTGTTAAACGTTGGCGCGGTATAAGCGGTTACTAACTCTGCTGTGGTATATTGAGCAGCAAATGTACGATTAAACCGGTAGAAATTTAATGTCCAAAATTGCTGTGGCGGGCGCGGCTGGGCGCATGGGTCGCCAGCTTATTCAAGCGGTACTTGAGCGCGATGACCTCTCGTTTTGCGGGGCGACAGAGCACCCTCAATCTGACGCGTTGGGTATGGACGCTGGTTTGTTGGTCGGGGGTAGCAAACTTGGTGTGCAAGTGGTCGCCGATATTGCTCAAGCGGATGTTTCTTTGTCAACCATTATTGACTTCACCAGTCCGGTCAATACCCGCTCACTAGTTGAGTACGCTGCTAGTCATAACAAAAATCTGGTTATCGGAACAACCGGTCTTGACGATGATGACAAGCGCGCATTGCGAGTGGCTGCTGAAAAAACAGCCATAGTATATGCAAGTAACTACAGCGTAGGAGTCACCTTGAGTCTTGAGTTATTAGCACAGGCTGCCAAAGTGCTGGGTGATGAGTACGATATTGAAGTGATTGAAGCGCATCATCGACATAAGGTTGATGCGCCTAGCGGTACCGCGTTAAGTATGGGGGAATCGGTTGCAAATGCGCTAGGTCGAAGCCTTGACTCATGTGCGGTGTACGCGCGTGAAGGTATCACCGGCCCACGCAAGGACAAAACAATTGGCTTTGCCACAGTAAGAGCGGGGGATATCATCGGAGAACATACTGTGCTGTTTTGTGGGCAAGGTGAGCGGCTTGAAATAACCCACAAAGCGACCGATCGAATGACATTTGCCCGCGGTGCTGTGCGTGCCGCCGCTTGGGTAGGAAGCCAGCCCCCGGGCTTGTATAATATGTCTGATGTATTGCGCGTTTCTTGAACCCGCCTACCAACAAACCACTACCAAAAATTAAGAAAAATACCATGGATCTGAACTCATGACATTGGCTGCCGTTTTCCCGGGACAAGGATCCCAGTCGCCCGGTATGCTGGCTGAGCTGGCTGCCGCATACCCGATTATAATCGACACGTTTGCCGAGGCGTCAGAGGTTCTCGGATACGATTCCTGGGATCTAGCCCAACACGGTACAGCAGAAAAGCTGCGCCAAACAGAGTTTACCCAGCCCCTTATGTTTATTAGTGGATACGCCGTTTGGCGGGTGTGGCAGCAACTCGATGGGAAAACGCCCGTGGTGATGGCTGGGCACAGTCTTGGAGAGTACACAGCACTGACAGCAGCGGGTGCTATTAGCTTTGCCTCAGCGTTGCCTTTGGTTGAATTACGTGGGCGACTGATGGCAGGCGCGGTGGCACCGGGTGTTGGTGGAATGGCTGCATTGTTAGGGATGGAAGATGCCGCCGTTATGGAGCTGTGTGAATCGTTGACAACACAAACCGGTGTTGTCGAAGCTGTCAATTTCAACTCACCGGGCCAGGTGGTGATTTCGGGCCATTTGCAAGCGCTTGAAAACGCTTGTCAAGTGGCAAAAGAAAAGGGTGCCCGCAAAGCGATGTTGTTGCCGGTGTCGGTACCGAATCACAGCTCATTAATGCAGCCGGTTCAGGCAGAGCTTGCTAAGGCTATCGAAACAGCCAGGTTCAAGATGCCAGATCTACCAGTGATGCAAAATGCTGATGCCATGGTGCCAGCTGATCTTGAAACATTGTGTGGCTCGTTGCAGCAGCATGTGGTCAATCCGGTACTCTGGACATCCACCGTACAAAAAATGAAAGAGCTTGGAGTAACTTCACTGGTGGAATTCGGTCCCGGCAAGGTGTTGTCAGGATTGTGTAAAAGAATTGAAAAATCTGTTACTGCCTTCCCGACGGAGAGCCCTGTAACACTCGAAAAGGCGCTCAGCACTATTAATCAGGAATCAAGCTAAATGTTGAAAGATGAAATTGCACTAGTGACCGGAGCAAGTCGTGGTATTGGCGCGGCAATAGCAGACGAACTCGGTCGGGAGCAGGCTATTATTATCGGTACTGCTACTAGCGAAGCGGGTGCCACCGCCATCACTGAACGTTTTGCCTCGAGTGGGGTTAACGGCGTGGGTATGGTGCTCGATATTGCCGACAAAGATCAAATTGTCGCAATTGTTGAGCAGATCAAAAAGGACTTCGGGGCGGTGTCGGTGCTGGTCAACAATGCCGGTATCACTCGCGACAATCTGCTTATGCGTATGAAAGATGATGAGTGGGATGACATCATTAATACCAATTTGACCTCGATCTTCCATACTAGCAAGGCATGTTTGCGCGGTATGGTTAAAGCTCGCCGAGGCAAGATTATCAACATTGCGTCTGTGGTGGGTGTCACTGGCAATGCCGGTCAAAGCAACTATGCGGCAGCAAAAGCTGGAATTATCGGGTTTGGTAAGTCGTTGGCAAGGGAGGTGGGGTCGCGGAATATAACAGTGAATACCGT